>NZ_QSCK01000006.1:0-141116 GCF_003463035.1 Roseburia sp. OF03-24
TTGGGAAGATGTAATCATGTTTTGATTACATTTTGCGGAAACTCAAGGTGTTTTTGGTGGAAAGTTTACAATTTTATCTCTGTTTTTTTATTCCGTTTTCCTTGTATAGCTTGTTTTTATTGGGGAAATTGTGTGTTGCAGACATGCAACGTTTTTTGATGTGTTGAGAAATCTTATCATTAAATGTTGGCACCACCTGTATCGGTTATGCAGTTCTTCCTTGATACAGATGGTGTTACTGTGGTATAAACTTTTGTTTTATGAAATCAAAGTACTTCATCTGTGTGCACAGGATATGAGATTCCATGTTCGGTAAGAAGTTTTTCCAAAGCCTGCTTCTCTAACTCCAGTTTTTCTTTCTCTGCTGTCAAATTCTGGTTTTTCGCTGTCAGGCTTTGATTTTCTTCCGTAAGTTCTTCCATCTTTTTGTTTATCGTGTTCTGCAGTCTGTAATAGTCATCCCTTGCGCGGCATTTCTGGCGTGTGATCTCATCTGCATTTAATTCATATAATGCTTTGGATGCTTCTTCCATTGTTTTACTTTTCTTTGCAAGCATTCTGATCTCCTCCCATGTGGTTGCGGTGAACAGCTTCCCCCAGTAGTCTATCCGGCTGGCTTTATCCTCCGCAGTTGCCTGTTCTATCTGTGTTAAGTCTATCACATTCAAAATAAATTTGTCACTATATATACGATGATTTTTTACATTCATAAGTTTATAGGATGCATTAAATTCCCGGCTTCCTGCAAATGGTGGAAAGTTTAGAAATCCGATATGTATCACCGGTTTTGCCATTGTATATTCCTCTCCCCGGCAAAGCTGGTCGTAAGAGCGGCACAGATAACTTAAGGAACGGTCTTCCCAGTTCAATTCATTCTCCATCTGCATTTCCAGATTGATCAGTGTGGTATCATTCAACAGTACCACAATATCCAGTATGAACTCTTTTGCATCATAATTGTCCCCAGGTTCGATCGGATTCGTGATCCTGACTGATGTTATTTCTTCTGGTTTTAAATGTAACAGAGAGCAGATCAGTCCCTTTAATACTTTTTCATTTCTCTGTAATATTGCACGGAACATGTAATCATTGGTCATTCCATAATCAATGCGTCCTGTCGCTTCAAGGTAAGATGCACGTACTTGTTTTTCTTCTTTTGCCATAGGCAGTCTCCTCTACTCCTTCTTTTTCATTTTGAATTTTGATTTTTTACTTTTTTGATTCATTTCACGATCTTTATTGTTGAAATTTTGGCGAAACGCCGGATTTAAAATATGAGTGTGCTCCATGATAAGAGCCTTGTCCGGACAATAGAATGTCCGAACGGATTTTTCATATGAATATATATTATCACAATTGTAGTGTTTTTGACAAGTTTTAAATAAATATATCGTTCCCCTATTTCAATTTATCTTATTTCAATGTTCTGCAGGAAGTTTGCTACATTCTAAGAACCAGTGTAGCAATACTTTCCGGCATATGTAAAACACCGACACTGCATGTCATCGTCAGTTGTATCTGACCGGTTATTTTTCCATTCGGAAGCGATTCTAAACAGATCTCATCAAATGGTATCCACACAATACCATTCTCAATCGGCAATTTTTTCAATCCATCATCCCTGCACTTACATTTGATTGTCTGCAAATGGCCGTGCAGCAGCATCCGATGATTGTTGCCCGAATATGCAGTAACCTCCCTGATACAAAGTTCGAGACATGACTCTTTTTGACACACATATAACTTTGCCGGTTTTTCAAATCCACGATCTGCCATGGAAAGTCTCTTACATTCCCTGCCCTGCCGGTAAATAGAAAAATCAACCTCATATGTACCATATGGCAGTACCACTCCTGCATTTTCCTGTGGATCATCCAGCATCTGCCCCAGATTTTTCTGCCCGATATTTTCATACTGCAAATGCATTTTTTCTCTCTGGCATATTGTCTGGATCGTTTTGATATCAACTGCATCAAGCATTCCTGCTACCGCCTGATAACGTGCCTCCTTTTCCACACCGATCCGCTCAAAATAATAAATTAATTCCTTTTCTACATCCAGATAATATTCTAAAACTTCATTTCCTTTTTTCGTAAATTCATATCCATTTTCCGTCAGAATACCAAGTTCCACGCTGCGTTTTAAACATCTTGAGACCGTAGATCGATTCACAGAAAGACTCCTTGCAATTTCCGCTTCATTACAGCCTGCCCCATCCTGCTGCTGTTTTCTTAATCTTTTCAGACATTGCAGTTGAAACATTGTTGGTCTGCATTCTTCAATTTCACTGATAAACATTTCCTGTAAACTCCTTTTTCGCAATTACACAGCCATTTTCACGATCAGATCAGGGAAACGGTAAGGATACAGATATCATCCTCTTTCGGTTCCTCATCTTTCATCTGAACGATCAATGCAACGGTTCCTTCTGATATCAGGTCGCTCCGCTGCACATTACATTCAAGCGCCTCCGTTAATATTGCATATCTTCCATCCTGTCTTTTTGCCACACGCCATTCTTCCCCATAATAATAAAAGACCTGTGGTTCATTCCTTTTCTGCTCTAACTCCAGGTAAAGATAACTCTCATCACAGATTTTCACTTTTACTTTCTTCTTAAACACCTTATATTCCTTTGCCAGTGTCCTTGGACATCTGCACTCTTTGGTATAAATTGCAATCGGCATCTCCCTCTCTCCGTATGGGAAAAGAAAATTTAAATCATTTCCACTCATAGAATATGAAAAAACATGACGTTTTTTCAAAAACATCCGAATCCCCATATAAACCTCACCATCGATCACATATTCAATTTCTTTCGCATTCCGTTCTGCCGACTGCTGGTCAATCCCGGATATCATCATTAAAAACTCCGTAAGAATACGATATTTTTCCAGATATTCCTTTCCTTTGTTTATACCAATTGCCGTAAGATATATATGGCGTTTATCATCCCTGTATAAATACCCCTCTTCTAAAAGACTATCCACAACACGGTTAACTTTGTTTGCTGATGCCTCAAAATAACGTTCCAGATCTGATCTCGTAACCTGATCCTTTCTCCGCTTTAACAGATACATCGCCTTTAAATAATCTTCTTTTTCATGTTTTCTTTTGTCTGTCATCCGATAGTCTCCCCTACTTATCGTTAGATTCAACTAATCTATTATAACATAAAATGAGCCTTTTGCAACGGCTCATTTATGGTCTCCACTTTTTCTGTTCCTTTTCTGTCAGCACTGCCCTTGCAAACAGATCCGGTCTTCTTTCTTTCGTCCTTATAATAGATTGCTCCCTGCGCCACTCGTCTACAAGTTTATGATTGCCTGACAAGAGTACCGGCGGAACTTTTTTACCCATCCACTCCTCCGGCCGGCTATACTGCGGATACTCTAACAGATCTCCCTCAAAAGACTCCGTAGAACCGGATTCATCGTTTGTCAGCACTCCAGGTACCATGCGGGAAATCGCATCCACCATGACCATCGCCGGAAGTTCGCCTCCCGTCAGTACATAGTCACCGATCGAAACATAATCCGTCACGATCTCCTCTAAGACGCGCTCATCAATTCCCTCATAATGTCCACACAGAAAAATCAGATTCTCCTCCTTCGCAAACGACTTTGCAGCCTGCTGGGTAAAAGTCGGTCCCTGTGGTGTAAGGTAAATAGTACGCGGTTTTGCACCAATCTTATCAACGATCGATTTCCAGGCATCATAAACAGGCTGCGCCTGCATCAACATTCCAGCCCCACCGCCATATGGATAATCATCTACTTTTTTATGTTTATTGATCGTATAATCCCGGATATTTACCGCTTCGATCGAGAGCAGTCCCTTCTCGGCGGCTCTGCCGATAATACTGGTGTTTAATCCCTGCATGACCATATCCGGAAACAATGTCAAAATGTAAAAATTCATGCTTCCTCCCGCCTGCTGTTTAAGTCTCTTAATCCATCAAGCAGGTGAACCTGCATCGTACCACCTTCGATATCCACCTGTTTTACACAGTCTCTGATCGCAGGAAGTAAAATATCATCTGCACCTTCTTTGCTGATTACATAGACATCATTTGCACCTGTCTGCAGCACATCCGTCAGTTCTCCTAAATCTTCGCCCTCATCCGATGTTACTTTAAGTCCGATGAGATCTGCAATAAAATACTCATTTTTCTTCAACTTTACCGCATTTTCCCTGGTGACATACAGACTTTTTTTTCGAAACCTCTCCACATCATTGATGTTGTCATATCCTTTGAATTTGAGTATCACCATATTTTTGAAGAACTTTACCCCGGCAATTTCGAGTGTAAGGTTTTCTTTTCCGGTGTCTAAGATTACCTGTTTTAATTTTTTAAAGCGTGCTGCATCATCTGTGGTCGGAAATACTTTCACTTCCCCACGCACACCGTGTGTCGTTGTAATGACACCTACCTGAAGTAAATTCTCCATAAATCCTCCATTCTGTCATTTAATCCTGATCACAACATTCTCGACCAGGCCTGTTTTCTGATTTGTAAAATTAATCTGCACGGAACCGCCTTTTTGTACTTTGATCTTTTTTGCCGAATTCAGATAAGACGTACTTTTCCAGTTCTTATCATAATAAGTAAATGACGTGATCTTCCATCCTGTTTTCGCTTTCACGTCAAACTTTAATGTTTTATTATTTGCAGATTTGTAATCATAAATATTTGTATTTTTAAACTGATTTTTTAATTGTTTATTTCCAATTTTGTAACTTGCAGCCGGATTGCTCCATTTATAAACAGTCAGTTTTGACGTAAAAGTTGTCAATAACCTGCCTGTTTTTACCGTCACTTTGATTGTTGAGGTTCCAGCCTTTAATGGTTTGATCCGGACATTATTGTCACCTATGGCAATCTTTGCCACTTTTCCATTTGAGCTGCTCACTTTTGTGATTCTTCCGTTTGACGGCATATTTCCTACTTTATATACGTATGTCCTTTTGTTTTTCGGGCAATATACCTGCGTGAGTTTTCCGCTAAAACGCATTTTTGTATAAGCACCTTTATAGGATTCATTTACGATGCCTTCTGTCCCATCCAGCACATTTTCTTCGATAAATACGGTATCATTCCCTGTGTCCGTTAATCTTTCAGCAGCACTTGCCATTACCGGCATCTGTATAGCTAACAGGAATGTCATTAAAAATATACAACACTTTTTTGCAATACCTCTCATTCTTATTCCCTCTCTTCCTTCCCTGATAGAAAAAAAACCGGCTGCACCATGTTCATGATCACGCCGGTTTACTGTGAAGATTACTGCATAATCTCCACAATCACTTTTTTCTCTTCTTTTGAGGCAGCAGCCTTTACAACAGAACGGATCGCTTTCGCAATACGTCCCTGTTTGCCGATTACCTTACCCATATCAGACTGTGCAACGCGCAACTCTAATACGATCGCTTTTTCATTCTCGGTCTCAGTTACAACAACTTCATCCGGGCAATCAACAAGTGCCTTGGCAATTACTTCTACTAATTCTTTCATAGGTCCACCTCACTGATCCTATTTCTCAATACCAGCATTTTTGAAAATTCTTGCTACGGTATCTGTTGGCTGAGCTCCGTTTGCTAACCATTTCTTTGCTAAGTCCTCATTTACATGATACTCGCTTGGATCTTTAGTCGGATCATATGTTCCAATCTCTTCGATGAACTTTCCATCTCTCGGGGATCTGGAATCAGAAACTACGATACGATAGAAAGGTGCTTTCTTCTGTCCCATTCTTCTTAATCTGATCTTTACTGCCATTACTTTCACCTCCTTAAATTTTTGCTGTTCATTTATTAAAAAGGAAGTCCTTTAAACATTCCCTTTTTACCTTTTTTCATCATGCCAGGCATCTGTTTCATCATTTTCTTTGCCTGGTCAAACTGCTTTACAAGACGGTTTACTTCCGCAATATCAACGCCTGCTCCCTGTGCGATCCTGCGCTTTCTGCTCGGATTGAGCAATGAAGGGTTCTGTCTCTCCTCGACTGTCATCGAAAAGATGATCGCCTCGGTACGCGCCATATTCTTTTCAGCCGCTCCCTCGTCAATCTCAGGCATCTTGCCACCGCCAAGTCCCGGCATCATACCAAGAATACTGGAAAGACCGCCCATTTTTTTCATCTGACTCATAGATTCTAAATACATCTCAAAGTCAAACTCATTCTTGCGCATCTTTTCTTCGAGCTTTTTGGCTTTTTCCTCGTCGATTTCACTCTGTGCTTTCTCAATGAGAGTCAGCACATCACCCATTCCAAGAATCCTTGATGCCATACGGTCAGGATAAAACTGCTCTAAATCAGAAAGTTTTTCTCCCATACCTGCGTAAAGAATCGGTTTTCCGGTCACTGCCCTTATGGAAAGCGCCGCACCACCTCTGGTGTCACCATCAAGTTTGGTAAGTACCACACCGTCAATTCCGATCTTCTCATCGAAGGTCTTCGCAACATTAACGGCATCCTGTCCTGTCATGGCATCAACAACTAATATTGTCTGTGATACCGCAACATTTTCTTTTATCTGAATCAATTCAGCCATCATGTCTTCATCTACATGAAGACGTCCTGCTGTATCGATGATCAGCACATTAAAATCATTCTTTGTGGCATGCTCTACCGCAGCCTTTGCAATATTTACAGGAGTATTCTTATCTCCCATGGAGAATACTTCCACACCCTGTTTTTCACCATTGATCTGCAGCTGTTCGATTGCTGCCGGGCGATAAACATCACAGGCGGCAAGCAGCACCTTCTTGCCTTTGGCTTTTAACTTTCCGGCAATCTTTGCTGTTGTGGTCGTTTTACCGGCACCCTGAAGCCCTGCCATCATAATGATCGTCAGTTCTTTGCCCGGACGAAGTGCGATTTCTGTTGTCTCAGACCCCATCAGGCGAACCATCTCTTCGTTTACGATCTTAATGACCATCTGTCCCGGATTCAGTCCGTTCATCACGTCCTGCCCGATCGCGCGCTGCTGCACGTCTTTTACAAATTGTTTGACCACTTTGAAATTGACATCGGCCTCTAAAAGAGCCATCTTAACTTCCTTTAAAGCAGCCTTCACATCATCTTCTGTCAAACGACCTTTGCTTCTCAGGTTCTTAAATACATTCTGGAGTTTTTCGGATAAACTGTCAAATGCCATCTATAGCTCCTCTAATATCTGGTTGGAGATCTGCTCGATCTCTTCTAATACTGCCTCGTCATGATTCTTATAGAACTCTTTTGTCAATGCATGAATCTTTGTTACCATACCTCTTGCGGTCTGGAACTTCTCGATCAGATGAAGTTTACTCTCATATCCTTCCAAAGTCTTCGTACATCTCTTTACCATATCATGTACACCCTGACGGCTGATTCCCTCTTCATCTGCGATCTCACCGAGTGAGAGATCATTGAACACAAAATCCTCGTATATCTTTCTCTGATGTTCGTTTAAAAGTTCTCCATAGAAATCATAGAGATACGCCTGTTCAATCTTTTCTTCCATTTTATATCCCAATCTGTACTCTCACATCAGCACCTTGCATAGATTATCATAAAAAAGAATAGGTGTCAAGCATTTTTTCTTGACACCAGTATTTATTTTTTCTTAAAACAAGACTTTTTTCCTATATCAATCTTGACAATTCTTTTTTCTCTTGTTTATAATGTGTGTAAGCAATGAGCAATGCCAAACATGGAAATGACAAAAAAGACTGCTTGCAGGCTCTTTTCCGGCATGCATTGCGGACTAAAGTACCACATGAAATAAACCTGTTTTGTACTTGCGCAAAACTGCTCAGGAATGGAGGTTCCAATGAAAAATAAATATCAGAAACCTGCAATTTATCTGACACCAGAACATACAGAAGGCATTTACCTTGCAAGTGGTTCAAATGCCGCAGCCGGTTCCGTAACTGCGACCTACATAGGTGTATGGGACAGATGGGACGGTGGCGGAAAAGGTCTGGTTGCCGTAAACTGGAGCAATGTGACCGGCAGTGTTACGCTGACGCTTTCTTTCAATAACTCGATCGACCAGGTTGAGGTTGCAGGATATACAGCATCCACCTCAATCTCCGGCAATTCCGTGAAACTGATTTTTGATCCGAATTCCGGTTCTGATCTCACACTCGGTATCCATTTAAACCACTCCGGTGCAAGTATTGACAGTCTTACAATGACAGGTCAGTCTTACACGGTATCATAGCAGATTTAGCTGCATATGCTCTCATGTAATATCAGAAGCAGATTTATTGCATAGATCAAAATAAGGAATTTCGTTTTCTTTTAACGAAATTCCTTATTTTTTTAGAATCTTACAGACTTGCTCTGACTAATTTCGGTTTATAACCATTTTTCTCTAATGCTTTGATGATCTGATTTTTGTGATCGGTACCAAAGCACTCTAAAGTGATACGAAGCTCCACGGCTGCATTGCGGTTTGTGCTGATAAACTGATTATGCTCTAACTTAATCACATTTCCCTGCTCTGCTGCAATCGTTGCGGCTACTTTTGACAATTCGCCCGGCTTATCCGGAAGAAGTACAGATACCGTAAAGATACGGTCACGGAAGATAAGTCCCTGCTGTACCACGGAAGACATTGTGATCACATCCATGTTACCACCACTTAAGATTGATACGACACGTTTATCTTTTACACCAAGATGTTTCAACGCTGCTACCGTAAGAAGGCCCGAGTTTTCCACAACCATTTTATGGTTTTCCACCATATCGAGGAATGCAACAACAAGCTCATCATCCTCAACCGTAATGATATCGTCTAAGTTCTTTTTGATATATGGGAATATCTTGCTGCCCGGTGTCTTTACTGCAGTACCGTCTGCGATCGTGTTGACACTTGTCAGTGTCGTTACTTTTCCTGCTTTAAAAGAAGCCTGCATACAGTTTGCACCTGCCGGTTCCACACCGATCACCTTGATCTTTGGATTTAACAGTTTTGCAAGTGTAGATACACCTGTTGCAAGTCCGCCTCCACCGATCGGAACTAAGATATATTCCACAAGCGGAAGTTCTTTAAAGATTTCCATTGCGATCGTTCCCTGTCCGGTTGCCACTGCAAGATCATCAAACGGATGAATGAATGTATATCCTTTTTCCTCTGCTAACTCATATGCCTTCTGGCATGCCTCATCATAAACATCTCCATAGAGAACAACCTCAGCGCCATAGCTCTTGGTACGGTTTACTTTAATCAAAGGTGTTGTTGTCGGCATCACGATGACAGCTTTGCAGCCATAGCATTTTGCAGCGTAGGCAACACCCTGCGCATGATTTCCTGCTGATGCAGTGATGAGTCCTTTCTTACGTTCTGCCTCCGTCAACGTGCTGATCTTATAATAAGCGCCACGCACTTTGTACGCACCGGTAAACTGCATATTCTCCGGTTTTAAATATACTTTGTTTCCTGTCTGTTCACTTAAGAAATCAGAGTATACCAGTTTTGTCTCTAAAGTGACTTCTTTTACTTTTTCACTAGCTTCCTCAAACTTGTCTAATGTTAACATTTATTTTCTCCTTCATCTGTTTATTATTCTGCCTGATCTTTTACATCAAAAAGTGCATTTACAAATTCATTGGAATCAAACTTCTGCAGATCCTCAATCGTCTCTCCGACACCGATATATTTGACCGGGATTCCAAGTTCTGAATGGATTGCAACAGCGATACCACCTTTGGCGGTGCCATCCATCTTTGTTAAAATGATACCCGTAATTTCTGCTACTTCCGAAAATTGTCTTGCCTGGGCAAGTGCATTCTGACCTGTTGTTGCATCTAAGACCACCAGAGTCTCACGGTATGCATCCGGATATTCTTTTTCCAGAATACGGTTGATTTTCTTTAATTCTTCCATGAGATTTTTCTTATTATGGAGACGTCCAGCCGTATCGCAGAGCAGTACATCCGCATTTCTCGCTTTTGCTGCTGCGACCGCATCATATACGACTGCCGCCGGATCTGCCCCTTCCTGTCCACCGATCATCTCAACACCGGCACGGTTTGCCCATTCTAACAACTGGTCACCTGCTGCTGCACGGAACGTGTCGGCTGCTGCAAGAACAACCTTCTTCCCTTGATCTTTTAATTTGCCAGCCAGTTTTCCAACGGAAGTCGTCTTCCCTACACCGTTTACACCGATGACAAGTACCACAGACTTTTCATTTTCAAACCGGTACGCAGTTTCTCCGACATCCATCTGTTCTTTGATGCTGTTGATAAGAAGTTCCTTGCACTCTACCGGATCTTTGATCTTATTTTCTTTTACTTTTTCTTTGAGATTCTCAATGATCGACTCCGTCGCATTGACACCGATATCCCCCATGATCAGGATTTCTTCGATTTCTTCATAAAAATCATCATCAATACTGGAAAATCCGCTGAAGATCGAATCGATCCCGGATACGATGTTATCTCTCGTCTTGCTGAGTCCGGAAACCAATCGGCTCCAGAATCCTTTTTTTTCTTCTCCCATACATCCTGCCTTTCTTATTTGTCCAAATATTATTTATCTAAATCGTTTTCGATCAGATTAACGGAAACCAGTGTTGAAACACCTTTTTCCTGCATCGTGATACCGTAAAGACGGTCTGCTGCAGCCATTGTACCACGTCTGTGTGTGATCACAATAAACTGTGTGTTCTTTGTCAGCTTATGCAGATACTTTGCAAACCTTGTTACGTTTGAGTCATCAAGTGCCGCCTCGATCTCATCTAACAGACAAAACGGCGATGGCTTTAAATTCTGGATCGCAAATAACAGAGCGATCGCTGTCAGTGACTTTTCTCCACCGGACATCTGCATCATATTCTGCAGTTTCTTTCCGGGCGGCTGTGCAATGATACGGATACCGCACTCTAGGATATCCTCATCTTCCACCAGTTCAAGTGTACCTTTTCCACCACCGAACAGTTCTTTAAATACCGTATCAAACTGTTTCTGGATCTCTGCAAATTTTTCCATGAACTGTTTACGCATTCCTGTATCGAGTTCCTCAATGATACCGAGCAGCGTTTTCTCCGCCTCGATCAGATCATCATGCTGCGTTTTTAAAAACTCATAACGTTCCGATATCTCTTTATAATCCTCGATCGCATTGACATTGACATCACCGAGTCTCCGGATATCGTCTTTGATCTGTGTGATCATTTTCTTTAATGCTGCAGGATCAGCATAAGAATCATCCCTAAGATCCATCGCAGCATGAAGTGTCAGCTCATATTCCTGCCACATATAATTCGTCTGATATTCTCTCGCTTCATCGAGCTTTTCATGCTGGCTGTTCAATCGGAACACTTCTTTGTCGAGATCAGCGATCTGATCTGACATTTCCTCCCTTTTCCGGAAAAATCCTTTCTGTGCAGCCGACATCTCTTCTTTCTTCTGCGTATAATCGTTAAGCTGCTGTTCTAAACCGGCATGTGTATCATCCGAAGCAAGAATCGTCTTTTTCAGCTCCTCGATCTCAAGCGTTTTCTGCTTTGCCTCTTCTTTCGCCTCTCCTGCCTGTGTGACTAACTGCTCTCTTTCCTGTGAAAATCTTGTGATCTCACTTAAGATACGTGAAATATTAGACTGCGCAAATTCTGCCTTCTGCCGGATACCAGCTTCCTCTAAAGCGATCTTTGAAACTAGCTCTGCCGCTTCTTTCTCCTTCGTCTGATATTCCTCTAAACGCTTTCCAAACTCTTCATTTTCCTGTTCGATCTCTTTTTCACGGACTGCTGCATTCTCGATCTCAGCCACGATCTGTACTTTATTTTGTTCAAGTTCTGCAAGCTGCTCCTCGATCTCAGTTCTCTCTGCATTAAGACCTGCAAAAACAGATTCCCTCTCGTTTTTCTGCTCTGTGGCACGGTCTAAGTTCATTTTTGCCGTATTCTGTAAAATATACTGTTCCTGCAGTTTTTCCTTACTGCTTTCCATGTCTTCTTCTAACAGCGATTGTGCTGTTTTAATATCTTCCAGGCGGTCTCTCGACTCTTTGATCTGGCTTTGCAGTGTAGCTACAAGTGTTTCAAGTTCTTCCACTTCACGTCTTCTTGCAAGAAGATTACTGGTATTTTTAAATGCACCACCGGTCATGGAACCACCCGGATTTAAGCACTCACCCTCAAGCGTTACGATGCGAAAAGAGTAGCGGTATTTTCTTGCTAATGCAATGGCATCATCAATCGTCTCCGCAACAACTACCCTGCCAAGCAGATAATTCGTCACACCATCATATCTTGCATCATTTTTTACCAGCGTACTTGCAAGTCCTATGACACCACGTTCACGCAATGCTTCCTGATTTTTAAAACCACTGCTGCCGTTCACGCTCGTAAGAGGAAGAAATGTTGCCCTTCCATAACGGTTCTGCTTCAGATAAGCGATCATCTGCTTTGCTGTATCTTCATCCTCTGTGACAATATTCTGGATACTTCCGCCTAATGCAGTCTCGATCGCAACTTCGTATTTTTTCTCAACCTGGATCAGATCTGATACTACACCTAAAATTCCTCTGTGTCTGTCTTTCTGCTCCATTACACGACGGATACTGTTTCCATACCCATCGTAACGTTCTGCGATATTTTTTAAGGTTTCTAATCTGGACTGTTCTTTATGGTATCTGGTAACATCCTGCTCTAGTTTCTGACTGGTCCCGGAATACTTTCTGCGCCACTCGCGGTTCTTTTCTTCCATTGCAGCCGTCACTTCTTTCAACCCGCGGATCGTTTCATTGACATCATCTAATTCCTGCTGATACGCAGACAGCACATTATCTAAATCTTCTTCCTCTGTCTTTCTGGCAAGAAGTCTCTGTGTAAGTTTCGCTTTACGGATATTGATCTGCTCTGCCATCGTATCAAAACGCTGCTGTCTCGCCTTGATGGATGCCTTGTTATTAAGAAGTTCGATGATCTCGCTCTTTCCACGTTCAATCCCCTCACTGCATTCTTTCATTCCATTTCGCAGATCTTCTAATTCTTTTTCGGCAGCCTGCTTTCTCTCAGAGATCCCGGCTAATGCCTCTAAGAGTTCTTCCCGTTCCCTGCCATAAACTTCTTTCTGTCCGATGCGCTCCTGTCTGTCTTTTTCGATGGAATCCAGCCTGTTTTTTAAATGCTCGTCCGTCATCTCCGCTGTATGGATCTGCTCTTTTAAGACATTGATCTGACCTTCTAATTTTCCTTTTAAAACAGTAGAACCGCTCAGGTTATCACGCACTGCGGTGATTGCCTGCTCTAACTGTTCAATCTCTGATTCCATGCGCTCATATTCCGTTTTGACCTGCTCATAAGAATCTTTTGACTCATTCAGCTGTGCATTGGCAATGCCGCACTTTTCTTCTACCTCACGAAGCTGTGCGTCAATACGTGTCATCTCCATCAGAAACATATTGACATCATATGTTTTTAATTCTTCTTTTTTCTTTAAATAAACATGCGCTTTTTCTGCCTGTTTTTGAAGCGGACCAACCTGGCGCTCCAGTTCACTTAAGATATCATTGACACGAACCAGATTTTCACGCTCATTCTCTAACTTTTTCTGCGCAGTTGCCTTGCGCTTTTTATATTTTACAATTCCGGCAGCCTCGTCAAACAGCTCTCGCCGTTCTTCCGGTTTACCGTTTAGGATTTTCTCGATCTGTCCCTGTCCGATAATGGAATATCCTTCTTTTCCGATACCGGTATCATAAAACAGCTCGGTCACATCTTTCAGACGGCAGGTATTGCCATTGAGCAGGTACTCACTCTCCCCGGAGCGGTACACACGCCTTGCGACCGTAACTTCCTCATAATCTACAGGAAGTTTATGATCCGCATTGTCAAGTGTGATCGCAACATAGGCATAACTGAGCGGCTTACGGTTTTCCGTTCCCGCAAAAATAATATCCTGCATGCTGGCACCACGAAGCTGCTTTGCACTCTGTTCACCAAGAACCCAGCGCACCGCATCTCCGACATTGCTCTTACCACTGCCGTTTGGTCCCACAATTCCTGTGATCCCGTTATGAAAATCAAAAACGATCTTATTCGCAAATGATTTAAATCCCTGCACTTCAATACTTTTCAGATACATACTAAACCTCATTCTTTACAGTTTTGGTTTCAAAAGCAAAAGTGCCTGGTAGGCAGCTTCCTGCTCTGCCGCTTTTTTCGTGTGACCGCATCCCTCCCCGATCACTTTATCTCCGATGCGTGCTTCGACCGAAAACTTTTTATCATGATCCGGTCCTTCTTCTGAAATCAGTTCGTAATGCAGACTCTCCTTATAATTGCCCTGCACAACCTCCTGTAAAATAGTCTTGCTGTCATAAAACAGCTTTTTGTGTTCAATATCTGTCAGGATAAATTTATGTATAAACTTTTTCGCCGGCTCAAAACCACCGTCTAAATAAATGGCTCCGATCACAGACTCTAATGCATCTGATAAAATTGACTTACGCTTTCTTCCACCTGTCTGGTTCTCACCTTTGCCAAGCAGCAGATAATCACCAAGATCCATCTCTCTGGTGCAAAGTGCAAGTGTCGGCTCACAAACGATACTTGCGCGAAGTTTTGTCAGATCCCCCTCCGGCAGATCCGGATAATTGCGGTACAGAAAATCACTCGATACGATCTCTAAAACTGCATCCCCTAAAAACTCCAGCCGCTCATTATCAGAATGTTTTTTCATATGCTTTTCATTGGCATATGAACTGTGTGTCAGTGCCTGACGCAATAAACCTTCTTTCTCAAATGTATATCCTATCCGATTCTGCAATTCCTGTAACTTTGACATTTCATCCTCCCTAGTCAGGGGCTTTTTTCTACCTTACTGTCCGTCCAGCAAAATATAAAAAAGACTCTGTTTTTTATTATAATAACGGAAAAGCCCTTGCCTGACAAGATTTTGTCTTCAACAAGGGCATACGTTATCCTTTTATTTAGTTTAAAGCATTTTTGATCTGCTCAACTGCATCTGCAACTGTCACGATATGCTCAGCATCCTCATTTGCGATCTCGATATCGAATTCTTCTTCAATTCCCATAATGATCTGAAAAATATCAAGGGAGTCAGCTCCAAGATCATCCACAAAAGTGGTATCCATTGTGATCTCCTCCTCATCTACATTTAATACCTCTGCAATGATTTTTTTCAGTTTTTCAAATTCCATAACTTTACATTCCTTCCTGTTCCGTTGAACTTATAATATTTTTTCTGATTTTTCCGTTGATGTCCTGCTCTTTGAACGTCACACATTGAAAAATGGAATTGGTAATCTCAACTGCTTTCGCACTTCCATGAGTCTTTACCACAAGTCCATTCAGTCCTAATAAAGGAGCGCCGCCATACTGAGTTGCATCAAACGCTTTTAATGTTGACTTTAATGCCGGAAGTGCAAGTGCCGCACCGATTTTACTTCTTACGGTACTCATCATGCCTTTTTTTATTGCTCCGACAAGCGTTCCTGCCAACCCTTCATACAGCTTTAAAATTACATTTCCAACAAATGCCTCACAAACGATCACATCTGCCTCTCCATGCGGGATCTCACGAGCCTCAATACTGCCCACAAAATTAATATCCGTACATTCTTTCAAAAGCGGAAATGTCTCTTTTACCAGTGCATTTCCTTTTTCTTCCTCTGCACCGATATTAACGATCGCTACTCTCGGATTTTTGATTCCAAGTACATTCTCCATATAAATGGAACCCATCTTTGCAAACTGAACAAGATGTGATGCCCTTGCATCTACATTCGCCCCGCAGTCGATCAGAAGTGACACGCCCTTTTCTGTCGGAATAAGCGGTGCTAACGGTGGTCTCTCGATTCCTTTGATCCTGCCTACAATAACCTGTCCGCCGACTAATATGGCACCCGAACTTCCTGCCGATACAAATGCATCCGCTTCTTTTTGTTTTACCATATTCATTCCGACAACGATCGATGACTGTTTTTTCTTGCGGATCGCATTTACCGGCGGTTCTGCCGTCTCGATAACTTCCTCAGCATGTATAACCTCGATCTGCTCTGTCGGATAAGTGTATTTTTCAAGTTCCTTGCGGACCACATCCTCCTGTCCAACCAGAAGAATCTTAATATCCCTTCTCGCATTGACCGCATCCACAGCACCCTTTACAGGTTCGGCAGGAGCATAATCTCCACCCATTGCATCTAAGACAACTTTCGTAATCTCAAGTGATTGATTCTGCTGCATAATTACTTCTCCATTCTGATACGTTTAGGGCTCTCCCTTCACGTCTATATTGAAATATACTATAACTCTTTCTATAAATCAATATAAAAATCGCTTGTCATTAGTTATAAAATTCCTGATTTCTTTCATTTTCTGCTTCACGGTCTTCATCAGACATATAACGCTCAAACACACCTTCTAATATGTAATTAAGTAACAGTGTCGCTAAAGCCGGTGAAATAATGGCAACAACCGGCAAAAGGTATGTTCCGATGCAGCATGCAAGGAAAAACATCAGTGCCATAAATGTTTTTGGCAGATTACCGATCGCCATCAGTGCAGAATTTTTAAGGATCATTTTCGTTGTATTTTCAAAGCGCGCCATATATGGGAATACATACACTGCCCATGCAATGACCACAAGCATCAACACAAAGAAAACTACATAAAGCGCACCTGATTTTTCACCTGCTTTTGCAAACTGATACATAATGTAGCCATCGAGACCTACGAGAACAACTGCTGCTGCCACAATAAGCGTTACCAATGCTCCCTGCTTCATATTTGATCTAAAAGAATGCCAGAAAGAACTCCAAAGGTATCCTCTGCTGTGCCGGATCACCTTGTTTACTGCATAATAAAGTGCTGTTGTTGCAATTCCAGCCGGAACTGCCAGTACGATACACGGCAGTGCTAAAATGATCGCTTTTGTCACATATGCCACATAAATTCCAAATGCAAGCGGTATGCAGCATATCATCCACAACAGACTTAAACATACACAGTCGACACCCTTTCCAAGTGCCTGAAAAAACTTATTGTCCAGATTAAAAATATCTCCCATTGCCCTACTCCTTTGTTAAAACATTATTCTACCATTTTATTCTGTTGGCAACGATTATGCAACCGCTAATTTGTGAATTATTTGTTTACCCGGTTCTTTACCAGCACTTGCTGCATTTGCCCAGTCCCTGACTGATCGCCTGCGCCTCTGTGATCTGTGTTGCCTTATCAGGATTCATATTTCCGCAATTATTAATGCTGTGATACTTTGATCCTGTTGCAGATTTCCAGACCATTAATGTATCTGAGCCACCTGAACCTGATCCAGTGTCATTCTTTACACTTCCACTTGCATCTGATCCTGACGACATACTTTCATTTTCCGAACCTGTATTTCCGAAATCTGCAATACCATCACCTGCCGAAACAGTGCTCTTTTCTGTCTCAACAGATTCATCCGATGTAACAGCCGCTTTCTGCCCGGATGAATCCGTACTGTCACTCTGCACGGCTGCATCTGCCAAAAGACTGCTGTCACCGGTCGCATAATCGATTTCCACATACGGCTGTACATTATAACAATATACATTAAAAAGGATTCCTTCCCCTTTATCCTCCACAGATTCCGCTTCGATCTGCACTCCACTGGCAAGCAGATTATCACCCTCAAAAACAGGTGTCACACGGTACATCACATGGTTTCCGGTCTCTTTCACATAATCCGCCACCATATTTTCAAACGGCAGCATACCATCCACATTTAAGTAACGTGTACCCGTGATCAGATTCTTTGTATTCGCATTTTCACCCGAAAGCTGGTATCCGATCAGATGACAACGGTTATACAGATATTTTCCATCTACAACATCATATTTTACAGTATGCCATCCGGTAGGTTTTACTGCCCCGATATTTCCGCGTTCTTCCGTTGGCATCAGATCGGTTCCAATACATGCATACACGACACCACAACGGCCAAGATCGTCTAAGTCACTGTAATATTCATAAGATGATACTGATAGATCCGTTTCCCGGAAGTACGGTACATTGTCATTGATCTCAACATATGGTTTTCCGGAATAAGCCGGAATATCAGATGCTAAGATCGTTACCTCTGTTGATGGCTGAGTCTGCACCGCTATGGTCTGTTCTGTCTCAGTCTGTGTTTCACTTTCGGTTTCTGTTTCACTTTCAGTTTCTTCCGTTACAATTTCCGGAATTCCGGGTTCCTGTTTTTCCGTTTCCTGGATCTTAGCCTGTTTATTTACAGACTCTTCTATCGCCACCACGGATTCTGTTGACAATTCCGCAGTCTGACCGGCCGGGTTGCTCCCCGTAGGGATCATACTGCAAAATACGAAAAACAAAACACCCAACAGTACGGGTCTTAAAACTTTGCTTTTCGGAAGTTTTTTCCATATTTTTCTGACAGGTTTTACCGGCAATGATGCAATACCAAGCAGGAACATCAAAACAGCCCCTGGATGAAATCCATATACCGGCAGACATAACATGCAAAAAACTGCAAAAATCCAATTAAATATCTTCATGTTTCCACTCCTCTAACGTAATTTTTTTATGTGAACTCCCCTCAAATTCAGAAACAGATATCATTTTCCACTCATTCTGTAACATTGAAATATCCAGATATATATCTGCAGGATAACTTCTGTTCCATCTGAAAAGAAAAATTCTTTTTATCTTATTCTGATATTCTGTCAATGGAAGATTTTCCACAAAACAAAAATCAGAGTCTTCTGCTTTCTTCAAAAATTCATCATCCACTATAATATTATCCGGCAAAGGATCTTCAAATTGTCTGGCAGTATAATGATTGATCCAGAGTCTTTCCCCCTGTACTAATTCTATCAGGTGTTTTCTCAGCAGCTTATCCTGACTCTGCCTGCGCCTGTTAAACATCATTCCCATGTTATCATCTACAGCTACACATACATTCAATTTTTTCACTTCCTTATTTTGATCCAGATCACCCATAAAAACAAAAAGACCAAGAGGAAACTTACCGTTCCACCCTTGATCTTCCTGTATCCCGTAAGGATTAGTCCTGAGGGATGATTTCTTTTTTGTTGTAAGAGCCACAGTTTTTACATACTCTATGAGGCATCATTAACTCTCCACATTTGCTGCATTTTACTAATGCCGGAGCAGTCATTTTCCAGTTTGCTCTTCTTTTATCTCTTCTTCCTTTGGAAGATTTATTCTTTGGACAAATTGACATATTCTCACACCTCCTTAAATTTGTTAAAGACATCTTGGATTGCTGCCATTCTTGGATCCAGTTCTGTTCTCTGGCAGTTGCATTCCCCTTTGTTCAGGTTCATTCCGCACACTTTGCAAATTCCTTTGCAATCATCCCTGCACAGAACTTTCATCGGCCAGTTCACCAAAATCTCTCCATAGATAAGTCTATCTATATCCAGATTAAATCCAATCAGGTAGTCATTATCTTCCACATCTTCATCATGAACAACAGAATCTTCTAATTTGATATCCTTGTCAATCGAAAAGTGGATATCTGTCGGAACTTCCTCCAGACAACGGCTGCACGGAATCGATACACGCAGATCAACATCACCCTGGATAAGCAGCCGCTTGTTCTCCCGGTTTGCGATATGCAGTTCTATCGGTGCTGCACTGATAATAGGAAATCCCCCTAACTTTGATACAAAAGACGCAAGTTCGATCTGAACCTGTTTCGTTTCTTCCTTGTTCTCACAAGATAAAATGTCTGAAATATCTATAATCACGGCATTCTCCTATATCTTTTTTTGTGAATCAAACCTTTTATCTAGGCTTTTCACACCTAAATGATTATACATAGTGAAAACAGGTTTGTCAAGTATTTTTTCTTGACAACCCTGTTTTTTTATTTTTCATCGTCTATGAACCTCAAAGACCCGCTGTTTTGCCTATTTTACAAGTGCAACCGTCTCTCTTGCGATTGCAAGCTCCTCGTTGGTCGGGATCACACAGACTTTTACTTTGGAATCTGCTGTGGAGATCACTTTTTCCTCTCCGTGTACTTCGTTTGCCTGTGCATCTACTGTAATTCCAAGATATCCAAGATACTCAAGTACCTTTGCTCTGACGATCGTTGTATTTTCTCCGATACCTGCAGTAAATGCAATCGCATCCACACCATTCATTGCTGCCACATATGCACCGATATATTTTGCAACACGGTAGCAGAATACGTCGATAGCACCGATTGCAAGCTCATTTCCTTCATTGGCTGCAGCCTCAAGATCACGGAAATCACTTGATAATTTTGATAATCCCTGTACACCTGACTTTTTATTCAAAACATTCATGACACCTTCGATATCTAAGTTCTCTTTCTTTGCAATGAACTCCATGATTGCCGGATCAATATCGCCGGAACGTGTTCCCATAACAAGTCCCTCTAAAGGTGTAAGACCCATGGATGTATCTACACACTCACCATTTAATACGGCACTGATAGAAGCACCATTTCCAAGATGAGCCACAATGATCTTAGAATTTTTCAGATCCATTCCAAGGAATTCAGCAGTACGTTTTGATACAAAACTGTGGCTGGTTCCATGGAAGCCATATCTTCTTACTTTGTACTTTTCATAGTATTCGTATGGAAGACCATAAAGGAATGCTTTCTTTGGCATTGTCTGATGGAATGCTGTATCAAATACACCTACCATCGGCACGTCTGGCATCAGCTCTTTACATGCATCGATACCGATCAGGTTTGCCGGGTTGTGAAGCGGTGCAAGGTCATTACACTCTTCGATTGCTTTTAATACTTCTGGTGTTAAGACGGTAGAAGAAGCAAACTTCTCTCCACCATGTACCACACGGTGACCTACTGCATCGATTTCAGCAAGGCTCTTGATCGCACCAGTTTTCTCATTTACCAGTGCATCAAGTACCATCTGGATTGCCTGTTTGTGTGTCGGCATTGCTGCTTCTGTGATCTCTTTGTCTGATCCGGTCTTCTGGTATACCAGTCTACCGTCAATACCGATTCTCTCGCAAAGTCCTTTTGCTAATACTGCTTCACTGTCAGAATCGATAAGCTGATATTTCAGTGAAGAACTTCCGCAGTTTACTACTAAAACGTTCATATTTTCCTCCCATGCCCTGCCTGCTTTTTAACGGCAGCTTTCTTTTCTTAAATGATAAATGGGCAGTCCGACTGATACGAACCGCATATAATTTTAGTATACGCCTCTAACTCTGTTCGCACAAGGTATTTAAAGTGAGATTTTTTGTACAAAATGAAAAACAGGTTGACAGAATTTTAACGTTATTTTTTTAACAAATACCATTCTTTCACATTTGCGAAAAAAAACTGTATATGGTAGTCTTTAATCAGAATATTATTCACAAAAATGTTCTTTAATTTTTTTGAATGGAGAACCTTATGAAAGTTATCGGAATCATTGCAGAATATAACCCTTTCCACAACGGACATGCCTACCAGATCGCCAGACTGAAACAAAAAACAAATGCCGACTTTGTCATCGTCGCCATGAGCGGTGACTTTGTCCAGCGTGGTGCCCCTGCCATTGTCGATAAATACTGCAGGACCAAAATGGCTCTCTCATGCGGCGTAGATCTTGTCATAGAGCTTCCGACCGTCTGGTCAGTCTCCTCTGCAGAAGATTTTGCCATGGCAGGCGTTACCCTTTTCGATAAAATGAACTGTATTGATGGAATCTGTTTTGGAGCAGAGTCTGACAACCTTCCTTTGCTTAAGATCATTGCAGATATTCTCGCAGAGGAACCGGATACTTATAAATCTGCACTTGCTTACTATTTAAAAAAAGGTATGACATTTCCATCTGCACGGGCTGCTGCACTGACAGATTATTTTAAGAATAACCTCCAAATTTTTTATTCTTGTACAGAAGAGATTTCTTCTATTGTAAATTATTCCATAGAGTCACTTATTTCCACATTAAGTACTCCAAATAATATCCTTGCGATCGAATATCTAAAGGCTCTGAAACGCCGCAATTCTGTCATGACTCCGATCCTGATCCCACGTGCCGGCAGCGGATATCATGACACTGCCATACATGCTCCTTCCGGAAAATTATACTTTTCCGAAGATGAGCAGCACTCCCAGCCAACAGCATCGGCTTCTGCGATCCGGACTGCAATTTCTGATTTTATGACAGCAGATAAGTCACCGGTTTCCCTTTGTGAAATTGCCATTTCCATGCCAGAACCTGCTTTTACGTTGTTTCAAAATGAGATTCTATCCGGCAGTTTTCTTAACGCAGATGATTTTTCATCGATTCTCGGTTACCGTATCTTGTCATGTAATAAAGAAGATCTGCTTGATATTTCTGACATGACACCGGAAATTGCAAACCGCATACTAAAAAATAAATATCAGTTTTCCTCTTTTACACAATTTAGTGAAAAAAACAAGAGCCGTGATATTACCTATACACGGATGAGCCGGATTCTTATGCATCTTCTCCTGCGGATAACTGACGCAGATGTAAAACGATATAAAGAAGCTGATTATATTCCTTACCTGCGCATACTCGGTTTTCGCAAAGATTCTGCTGATCTGCTCTCTGTTTTGAAAAAAAACGTAACTGTGCCTGTCATATCAAAACTTTCCAAATCCCTGCACACTTTTGACGGCACCGCAAAATACATGTTAGAGCAGGATATTTTTGCTGCAGAACTCTATGAACAGCAAAAAGCAGGAAAAACAAAAGATTGTTTTTCCTGCCCTGAATGCAGTAAGCAGATTATCCGCATCTGATCAATGATGGAACAGACGGATTCCGGTAAATGCCATTGCCATATTGTATTTGTTACATGTCTCGATAACATTGTCATCACGGATAGATCCACCCGGCTGTGCCACATATGCCACACCGCTTCTATGTGCACGCTCGATGTTATCTCCAAATGGGAAGAATGCGTCTGAACCAAGTGAAACATTCGTATTTTTATCTAACCAGGCGCGTTTTTCTTCTGCGGTAAATACCTCCGGTTTTACTTTAAAGATATTTTCCCATGCACCGTCAGCTAAAACATCCATATAATCCTCGCCGATATAAAGATCGATCGCATTGTCTCTGTCGGCACGTCCGATCTTATCGAGGAACTGAAGTCCCAATACTTTCGGAGACTGACGCAGCCACCAGTTGTCAGCTTTCTGTCCTGCAAGTCTGGTACAGTGGATACGTGACTGCTGTCCCGCACCGATACCGATTGCCTGTCCGTCTTTGACATAACATACGGAGTTGGACTGTGTGTATTTCAAAGTGATCATAGCGATTGCAAGATCTCTTTTTGCAGCATCCGGGATTTCTTTATTTTCAGTTACCACATTGTCAAAAAAGTGCTCATCGATCACTAATTCATTTCTTCCCTGTTCAAAGGTAATACCAAATACTTCTTTGTGCTCGACCTTTGCCGGCACATAATCCGGATCGATCTGAATTACATTATAATTGCCTTTTTTCTTTGCCTTTAAGATCTCTAATGCCTCATCTGTATAGCCTGGTGCGATCACACCATCAGAAACTTCTCTTTTGATGATCATTGCGGTCGCCTTATCACAGACATCCGATAAAGAAATAAAATCACCAAAAGAAGACATACGGTCTGCACCTCTTGCTCTTGCATATGCATTTGCCAGCGGAGTAAACTCCATATCCATATCATCTACCCAGTAGATCTTACGTTCCACATCACTGAGTGGAAGTCCCACTGCTGCACCAGCCGGTGATACATGTTTAAAAGATGTAGCTGCCGGAAGTCCGGTTGCCTTTTTTAACTCACTGACTAACTGCCAGCCGTTAAATGCATCTAAAAAGTTGATATAACCTGGTTTTCCGTTTAATACCTGGATTGGCAGCTCACCATTTTCCATATAGATTCTGGATGGTTTCTGATTTGGGTTACAGCCATATTTTAATTCTAATTCTTTCATGGGTTCTCCTTTACTTATTTTTATTTATGATTCTGCTCTCATATTTTCCGGTCTCAATATCAATATAGCGGACAAATAAAGAAACCTTGTTATCCTCATTGAGATTTTCCCATACAAATGATGTAAATGTATCAATATCACCCTCGATCGCAACCGGTGTCGGCTCTCCCTCAAAACTTGGAAGCGGATTACCGTCCCCCATATAAGTATGGATAAAATGTGCTTCACCTGCTGTGGGATTCTCATATGCAAATGTATAGCGGTTGCAGGAGGATGGATCCCCGTTGTTGCTCTTTAAAATAGACATCGCATAGTTGAATTTACCGTTTTCAATATGCATGATACCGGAAATTCTAGGTGTATAATTTGGTGCATCCGGCTCAAATTCTCTTGTGCGCAGTGCCTGTTCAAAAGTCTGCTGCTTATCCATCAGTTCATAGATCGTATCTGTCTGATCTCCGTTTGTCACGATCGTTTTATTGCCAAGCACACGGACAGGCGCATAGATGATCAGGCTCGGATCTGTCAGTTTAGAAGGATCAAACGCCTGTGTACGGATACCCTCGCCATCCTCAACAAACACACGGTTACGGCTGTTCTCGCTTCTGCCCATAATAAAATAAGCTGTAATAGCGTGTTTTCCGTCTGCAGATTTTCCGATAATGATTCCTCTTCCAGGATAGGAATTGCCTGAAAGTTCATTCTTTAATGACATTTTCTCCATGATATCCTCCAATTCTTGCGCTGTTTTGCTCTTTTTATTTATCTTATCATTTTGATCCTGTTTTTACAATTATTAGCGTCATGAATTTATTTACTTAATTTTATAAGTTATATTAATATATTATATGAAATATTATTTCATTCGCCCGTTGTCTCCATGTATGTTCCCGGACAGCTTTCCCATATCCTCTTTCTGCAATTTCCATACACGCGTCCGGTTTTTGCAAAAGCTCATTTACAAGCTCCGGCAGTTCTTCTCTTTTTTCCAGCGAATAATAAACCAGATCTTTTTTATCTGTAAAATTTTCCTTTAGATACCTGCTGTCATCAGTCAGTGAAAGTGTATGCTGTAACATCGCTGTAAATACCCGGTCATGTGCTCCGTCTTTAAACCAGGGCATGATGTTCAACGAAATCTTAGCATCCGCTATCGCCTCTGCGCAGGTCACAGAATCCACCTCGCTGCCATTTTTTATAATGTAATCCTGATTTTCGCAGTCAAGTTTCTCCCAGTTTGCTCCAAATACATGCACTGGGATTTTATGCTCTGCAAGGCATTTTATGATCTGCCCCCGAAAATAACTCCGCATACATATATCAATAAAAACCATTCCCGCAAACGCTGCACGAAGCTCCTCTTCCGGCACTTCTCCTAAATCCCTTCTGATATGTGTCTCTAACATCTGATCGACCGATACCGCAGGATGCACTTTCATATCTTCCATGATCTCATAATAAAACGTCCGGTACTCTACGCCCTGTCTGTCGATTTCCCGGTAAAGGTGTTCCACCGGCGTATAGTTTCCGGTAAAAACAATATCATATTTCCGATTCTGATACGGTATATTTTTAAGTTCCCATTTTTTTCCGTTCTGTTTTTTAATGCAGTTTCCCGCCAATGGCAGAAAATCCACCTGCAATGCCGGATAAAACCGCTTCATATATATCACATGCTCCCTGTCAATACAAAAGATCCGCATATCAGACACCGGAGGTCCTGCCAGTTTCGAATGATAATATAACGGATGATCCACCAGAATATTGATGCATGCTATCCCATGATTTTCCCAGATATAATGTCCGTTTTCCTCAATAAAAATCTCTTCCCCGGAAAGTCCTATAAAGTTGAACGTACAAAGCCATGTTTCCCCGGCTTTTACAAACCGGCTGATACCATCCACTGTATTTACCAGATCATCGTAATCCACAAAATAAGTATCATAACCCAGCTCCTGAAATGCTGCTGCTAACTGTTCCGAGAAATATCCTAACGTTTCTACCGCGTTTTTTATAAAAATTATTTTCATACTTTTATACTTCCACCTCTTTTTCATTCACAGGATACAATTTCCCATGAATCAAAAAATCCTGCCCCGGACAGGTATTTTTGCATCGTATGCTAATCCCTGACGCAGAGCAGGCTCTATATTACAATCCTGATCGCAATTTAATCTTATTTACTTTTCTCACGCCTGTGAACGATCCCATTCATTTTTTTAAGATCAGTTTTTAAAGCTGTGGATCGGTGCCGGGATTCTTCCGGTACGGTTGATAAAGTCATCACAGGAATATTTATTAACCGGCATGATCGGCGCATAACCAAACAGACCACCGAACTCTACCGTATCGCCAACACCTTTGCCGATTACCGGGATCAGACGTGCCGCTGTTGTTTTCTGGTTTACCATACCAAGAGCCATCTCATCTGCGATCATACCGGAGATCGTAGTTGCCTTTGTATCACCTGGAATGGCAATCATATCAAGTCCTACTGAGCAGACACAGGTCATTGCCTCTAATTTTTCCAGAGTGATCGCACCTGCCTGTACGGAATCGATCATTCCCTGATCCTCACTGACAGGGATAAAAGCACCACTTAAGCCGCCGACATAAGACGATGCCATGACACCACCCTTTTTAACCTGATCATTTAACATGGCGAGTGCCGCGGTTGTACCAGGTGCACCGGCATATTCCAGACCGATCTCACAGAGAATATCTGCAACGGAATCACCGATTGCCGGAGTTGGTGCAAGGGAAAGGTCAATGATACCAAACGGAATCGAGAGACGTCTGGATGCCTCCTGCGCAACCAACTGTCCGACTCTTGTTACCTTAAACGCTGTCTTTTTGATCGTTTCACAGAGTACTTCAAAATTCTCGCCACGTACCTTTTCAAGTGCTGTCTTTACAACACCCGGTCCGCTGACTCCGACATTAATCACTGCGTCCGCCTCTGTCACACCATGAAAAGCTCCTGCCATAAATGGATTGTCATCCGGTGCATTGCAGAATACGACCAGTTTCATGCAGTCCACAGAATCACGGTCTTTTGAACGCTCAGCAACTTCCAGTAAAATCTCTCCCATCAGACGCACTGCATCCATATTGATACCAGTCTTTGTGGAAGCAAGGTTTACGGAACTGCAGACACGATTCGTCCGGCAGAGTGCCATCGGGATGGAACGTATCAGCATCTCATCCGCTTTTGTCATGCCTTTTGACACCAGTGCAGAATATCCGCCGATCAGATCAGCACCGATTGCTTCCGCTGCACGATCCATGGTATCTGCGATCGTCGCAAAATCTTCCGGTGTCTTGCAGGCTGCTCCACCGATCAGTGCGATCGGAGTAACAGAAATACGCTTATTAACAATCGGTATACCATATTCTGCCTCGATCTCCCCTGCAACTTTTGCAAGATCTTTTGCAACGGATGTGATACGGTTATAAATATTTTCATTTAATTTTTTCAGATCAGAATCAATGCATGAAAGCAGGCTGATACCGATCGTAATGGTGCGGACATCAAGATTTTCGTGTTCCACCATGTTGTTGGTCTCGTTTACTTCAAATATATTAATCATTGCTGCTTTCCTCTCTAAATACGATGCATTTTTTCAAAAATCTCAGCTTTCTGGCACTTGATGGATACACCGATCTGTTCACCAATCCCGTCAAGATCTTTCTGACAATCCACAAATGATCTGGTGGATCTGTTCATGTCAACGATCATCATCATATTGAAATATCCGGAAACGATCGTCTGTGAAATATCAAGTACATTCACACCATTCTCGGAAAGATAAGTACATACTTTTGCAATGATACCAACGGTATCCTTACCCACTACTGTAATAATTGTCTTGTCTGCTGTGTTCTCCATCTCTGCTCTCCTCACTTTTCTGCTTTACTAAATCAGTGCAAATATTATGGATAATCATATCATATGTGATTTATAATTTCCACTGTTAAATGTGTTGGCATTTATAAATTTTTCTACTAAATGTCATTAGAAATATTATTTTTTAAAAAACGATACGCTCTGACGGCTCATCCCGTTTTGCCACATACATCGGAAAATCATCACCTTTATAAGGGTTCTCTCCCATTGTTACCTCCAGCCGGACTGTCTCATATGCAAGCTCTGCATAATTATTTTCCTTGCTGAGATGGCCTAAAATAACCGTATTGAAATGATCATGAAGTACTTCTCCTAAAAGCTGACCAGAGAGTTCATTAGAAAGATGTCCCTTTTCCCCAAGAATCCTCTGTTTTAACTGATAAGGATAACTGCCGACCTGCAGCATATGTACATCATGATTTGCCTCTAATAAAAGTACATCCAGATTTTTTATTTTATGAATGATATTTTCATCATAAGTGCCAAGATCAGTTACTACCGCAGCTGTTTTTTCCTCATTTTTTATTTTGTAGGCGACCGGGTCTGCCGCATCATGTGAGATTGAGATCGGTTCGATCAAAAGATCCCCGATTTCAAAGGGCTGTTCCGGCGTTATTGCATGAAATAAAGATTCATCTATTTTTCCGACAGACTTTGTATTCAAAATTGCATCTATCGTACCTTCCGTGGCATAGATCGGAAGCCCGTAACGCCTGGCAATGACGCCCAGTCCAGATATATGATCGATATGTTCATGTGTTACGAGAACGCCTTTCATTTCTTCCGTTTTCAGATCAATTGAATTGAGTCCGTTTTCAATCCGTTTTCCACTGATTCCCGCATCGATAAGTACATGACAGTCATCAGATCCGACACAGATACAGTTTCCGCTGCTGCCGCTTGCTATACTGCATAATTCCATTGCTTTAATTCTCTTTCCATCTAAGTTCGATCGTATCTCCGGCCTTTAATACTGCAGAATACGATGCATTCTCACCATTTAGATTGGTAATGATTGCCCTGCCGTTTGAAGCTGTGAGATCAAATTCGTAAAAATCAAAAATATCTACAAATATATACTGTGGTTTTCCGGTAAGTTTTACCGGCTGACCATTGATATATACTAATACCGCGTTGCCATCTTCCGGTTTTTCATCCGTGTTCTGTACACTCTGTACTTCTGTCTGTTCTGTTACATTTTCAGCTGTATCTTCTGCTGCAGCGTCTGGCACTGAATCTGACTGGGACGCTTCTGCATTCACTGTGTTCTCATCTGTTGCCGCAGCTGCATTCCCGGCATTCACTGTGACTTCATCTGACGCAGCCATGCTGTCTGATCCTGCCGTATTTTCTTCTGATGCAGTAACATCGTCTGTTCCCTCTGTGCTGTCTGCATTTACCTGATCTCCATCTGGTGCGGCAGCATCATCTGTCCCCGCTGTACTCTCCTTTGCACTGCTGTCATCATGCGAAACTGCTGCATCTGCGCTATCCTGTGCCTCTGTCTTTGGCTCTACAATATCCGGTATCTCTTCTTCTTTGTATTCCCCGACAGTCGGTGTCTTTACTTCTTCCTGCTCTAACGGCTGGAATGATGGTTTACCATAAGAACGCACGGTCCACTCGATCGTGAAGTTTTCATAGATCAGGGAATCGAGTGTTGCACGACGATTATTTACTAAGATCACATGCTCAACATTCACTTCCACATCCATAAATTCTGCAAGCTGTCCTACTGTGTAGAAACTTCTGGTCTCCACCTGGTCTCCCTCTTTGATCTGATAGGAAGGCAGCTCTAAATTACCGTTGACCTCTAAGAACTTCGGACATCTTATCACATTTCCATTGACTACAAATGCCACGTAATCAGAAGTATATTCCTCTAACTGATCTAACGTGCAGGATGCCGGCTTTCCCGCTGTGGACGGCTCAATTATGATCTCACAGTTAGGCTCTAAGGCGGCATTCAGGTTTGTCGGCCGGTCATTCATATAAACTGCTGCCGACTCGCCCTGTTCTCCGCGGATGATACGTTTTGCACCGTTTACAAAAAAGTTAAGTTCCGATCCCCTCTTCGGGAAAAGATCCTCGTTCGGGAAACCTGCCTGCAATGCGGCATCCACGATCGTTAATCCCTCATTATCATATAATTTAAGCCGCTCACCATTGAAACGCACCATGATAAATCCATTTCTCTGCTCATAATAATTAAGGCAGATTCCGATCGGTGTTACAAGCAGCGGATCTTTCTTGATATCCTGCTGTTCAAAAACAACTTCCTGCAGTACCTCTTCGCCACGCAGTGCCACACGCACGTCCGGAAGATCTAATTTCTCTGCAAGCATTTTTGTGTAACCATGGATCTTACCACCGCCACCAACGATAAACGCTGCACTGACCGTCTGATCACCATTCAATTCTTTGATCTTGGCAGCTACTGCGGTTGTCATCTCATCCACTACGGGTTTAGTCAGCTCCCATACCTCTTTTGCCGGAATCGTATGCTCGATCAGCATGATATCTTTATAGGTGATCTCATCCTCTGTTGTGCTCTGCAATTTGATATATTCGGCAGTTTTAAAATCAACCAGATAATTCTGCACGATCAGTTCTGTCAGTTCATCTCCTGCAAGAGGAATCATACCGTATGCAATGATGCTTCCGTCTTTCGTAATGGAAATATCGGATGTTCCCGCTCCAATATCGACCAGTGCGATATTAAGCAGACGATAGCTTTCAGGGATTGCAACATTAATAGCAGCAATAGGCTCCAATGTCAGATTTGCTACTTCAAGTCCTGCCTGATTTACCGCCGCATAAAGTCCGTCCACTACATCCTCCGGCAGAAATGTTACGATAATATCTTCGCCGATACGGTCTGCTTTATGTGATTCAATGTTTGAAAATGGCTCATCATTCAAAAAATATCTGACCACTGAATATCCGACACAGTAAAATTTATAATCGGTATCATTCATCTCCTGTAAAATTTTCTGTGCCTTTTCAATTCCAAGCAGATCAAGTGTATGTATATCTTCTCCGGTGACTACGCTTTCCTCCGGATAATCGTAACTGATACTTGTTGTAACCGTCTTAAGCACACGTCCTGCGGCAGCAATACATACTTCTGTCAGGGTTTTTCCGATCTGTTTTTCCAACTGTTCTTTTACTTTTCTTATCGTCCCTGATACACGTCCGATATCATGGATCTGTCCATCTAACATCGCTCTTGTATCATGCTGCATGATATACTGTGCAGTTACGATAAACTGATCCTCTGTACGGTAACCTACAGTTCCAACTACATTTCTTGTACCAATGTCAAGTCCGAACACCAATGACTGTTCCATGTCTTTTCCGTCATTCATCTGCAGTATCTCCTACTCGTTCTCCATATTTGTGATTGCCAAATCAATCTGCTGTCTTGCTTCTTCCACCGTTCCGTTATTATCGATCACCACTTTACAATACTTCCGGTAAACAGATTCCTCTAACTGACTGTCAAAAATCTGCTGTACTTTCTGCATGGAATATCCGCGCGATCTCATAAGGCGTTCTTTTCTTATATCCTCTCTGGTATAAATATACCAAAGTTCGTTACAAATTTCATCATAATGTTCTTCGATCAAAAGTGCCGCCTCTAAAACAAGGATCTTAAGTTCTCCCTTTTCCCGCTCTGCTTCTGCAACAGTTCTGATGTATCTCTTGACTGCAGGATGCACGATTCCATTTAAAGTTTCTCTTTTTCCCCCATCTGAAAAAATAACTGCTGCTAACTTTTTCCGGTCAAACGAACCATCCTCTGACCAGATATCTTCATTCCGGAATCTGTCTTTTAATTTCTGATAACAATCTGTTCCCGGAAGCATCAGTTCGTGTGCGATCTCATCCGCCAGCATGACTTTTACGCCGTCTTTTGTTTCGAGATAATGAAGTATTTCTGATTTTCCCGCACCGACACCGCCGGTAATTCCTATAAATTTCATCTGTTCTGTGCTCCCCGAAACTGAAATATTTTATTTTGCTTCATACCAGTTTTTTCCCACATGTGCATCAATCTCAAGCGTTACCGCAAGGTCTGCTGCTCCATGCATTTCTTCTTCAAGAATCTTTTTGACTGCATCTTCCTCCTCAACCGCTGTCTCCACCAACAGTTCATCATGCACTGTTAAGATCAGACGCGATCTTAAATTTTCTTTTAACAGTCTGTCATGCACACGTATCATTGCGATCTTGATAATGTCTGCCGCCGTTCCCTGGATCGGAGAGTTCATGGCAACACGTTCACCAAACGAACGCTGCATAAAATTGCTGCTTGAAAGTTCCGGTACCGGACGTCTTCTTCCAAACATCGTCGTTACATAGCCTTTTTCTTTTGCCTCTGCCACAAGCCCATCTAAAAACGTCCTGATCTTTGGATAAGTTTCAAAGTACCGTTCAATATACTCTGCAGCTTCTTTTTTGCTGATGCTTAAATCCTGACTCAGTCCAAACGAACTGATTCCATATACAATCCCGAAATTAACTGCCTTGGCATTGCGTCGCTGCAGGTCTGTCACTTCATCAAATGGAATGTGAAATACCTGGGAAGCTGTGATCCTGTGAATATCCTGTGCCTCCCGGTATGCTTCAATAAGCTTTTCATCCCCGGACATATGTGCTAAGACACGAAGTTCAATCTGAGAATAATCAGCGTCCATAAACTCAAATCCCTCTTTTGGAACAAATGCCTTGCGGATCAGTCTTCCAAGTTCAATACGCATCGGAATATTCTGAAGATTCGGCTCCGTACTGCTCAAACGTCCGGTAGCTGTGATCGTCTGATTAAAACTGGTATGGATTCTGCCATCTTCTGCGATATAGTTTACCAGTCCGTCCGCATAGGTGGACTTTAACTTGGTAAGCTGACGGTATTCTAAAATATCGGAAACGATCGGGTATTCCGGTGCAAGCCGTTCTAACACATCTGCTGCCGTTGAGTATCCGGTCTTTGTTTTCTTCCCATATGGCATGGAAAGTTTCTCGAATAAAATTACTCCAAGCTGTTTTGGGGAATTGATATTAAATTCTTCCCCAGCCTCCTCATAAATCTGTTTTTCCAGTTCTGTGATACGCACTGCAAGTTTATCTCCATACTCCATCAGCGCATCCCTGCATGCAATGATTCCCTCATTTTCCATATCTGCAAGAGTAAATACAAGTGGCATCTCAATCTCGGAAAATAGCTGATCCATGCCCTCTTCTTTCAGATCATCTTCGAGTGTCTTCTTTGATGCCTGCGCCACATATGCCATGTAGCATACATAACTTAGGAATGCTTCCGGCGCATTTTTCATTGCCTGCTCTATGGTCTGTTTTCCAAGAAGATCCGCCTTAGACGGCACCATCTGTCCCAGATAGTCTTTTGCAATATCTTCATATGGATATTCATTTTTTAACGGATTCAGAAGATAGGCTGCGATCACTCCGTCAAAAAGATCTGATAAAGCAATATTACCATTTTCCTGACGTTCCAGTAAACCAAGTGCTGCAAGCTGTGGTTTTAAATCAAGTGTCGCATAGGATGCAGCCTCGCTTGCAGTAAACATGGAAAGGATCTGCTTTGCAGAAAGATTCTCTCCAGCTTTTATAAAAAAGGTTTCTTTCTCCCCAATTGAAACTGCAGCTCCAAGACAGCGTTCATCGCTGCCTGATACAATATAAAATCCACAATTTCTGCCGCGCAGTTTTGCAAATACTTTTTCTGCTTCTTTTTCATCTTCGACAAGTTTAAAATGTTCTGCCGCCTGATTCTTCGGTGTTTCCACCTCAAACCGGTTCAAAAGATTCTTAAACTCCAGCCGTTTGCAGAGAAGATATGCCTCCTCGGTATACAGAGTGGAAATGCCGTTTATCTTAGCACCGGCAAGATCATAGTCAATGTCTGCGTGAATTTCGATCGTTGCAAGAGTCTTGCTCATCTGTGCAAGATCATAGTATTCTTTTAAATTTTTGCTTGCACGCGGCGGCTTTAATTCATCCACATGCGCATAGGCATTTTCAATACTTCCGTATTGCGCAATGATCGCAGTTGCCGTCTTTTCACCGATCCCAGGCACACCCGGAATATTGTCCGCTGTATCACCCATCAGTGCCTTGACATCTATAAATTCGATCGGTGTTACCTGATACTTTTCTTTTACCTCTGTGGCATTGTAATCTTCAATCTCTGTACCGGTGCGCTTTGTTTTTGGGATACGGATCTTTATATGATCCGTTGCAAGCTGTAAAAGATCACGGTCGCCGGAAACCACTGAAACGGTAAGACCTTTCTGTTCGCTCTGTTTTGCAATGGTTCCAAGCAGGTCATCTGCCTCGTAACCGCCTTTTTCGATCGTGGTGACTCCCATCGCCTTTAACATTTCTTTTATGAGCGGAACCTGTTCTCTCAGTTCCTGTGCCATCGGCTTTCTCGTGCCTTTGTATTCGGCGAACATTTTATGGCGGAAAGTCGGCTCTGACACATCAAATGCAACCGTCAGATAATCCGGCTGCTCCTCCTCTAAAATCTTGAACATAATATTCAAAAATCCATAGACTGCGTTCGTATGAAGTCCCTCCGAATTCGTCAGATCCGGGATTCCGAAAAATGCCCTGTTCAAAATACTGTGTCCGTCAATCAATACCAGCTTTCCGCCCATTGTTCTCTCCATTCTCTGTCTTTTAGATTGCTCTTGTGTAGCGTTTCAGCCACTCATTTTCCTCCGGTGTCATATACGGGGAAATGGTATCATATACCATCTTATGATAATCATTTAACATCTTTTTCTCACGTGCGCTTAAAAGATCCGGATCGATCGCATCAAGATCGATCGGCGCATAGGTAATATTTTCAAATTCCATGAACTGACCATACTCATTTTTCTCAGCCTTACGACATACAAGTTCATTTTCCGTACGGATGCCGTATCTGCCCTCTAAATATACGCCCGGCTCATCTGTCGTGATCATTCCTTCTTCTAAAACACCATTGTCATGACGCTCCGGCACAACTCTCCAGCGGAAACCATTCGGTCCCTCATGTACGTTTAACACATACCCAACGCCATGTCCGGTACCGCATTTATAATCAATGCCCATCTCCCAGAGAGGACCGCGGGACAAAATATCAAGGTTTAATCCGGTACATCCATATAAGAACTTCGCATGTGCAAGATTCATATTCGATCTGCATACGGTTGTGAAATGCAGACGCATCTCATCTGTGATCGGTCCAAGTGCCATGGTTCTTGTGATATCCGTGGTTCCCTCAAAGTAATGTCCGCCGGAATCCACCAGTAAGAATCCTTCCGGTTTTAATTCCGTATCTGATTCCGGTGTTGCAGCATAATGCATCATCGCAGCATTTGCACCATAAGCACAGATCGTATCAAAACTCAACTCAATAAAATTCTCCTGCTCTCTTCTTCGCGTTTCAAGATAGTCAGAAGCCGAGATCTCTGTCATAGGGATCTTGCCGATATTTGTCTTGAGCCAGTACATGAACTTCGTAAATGCAACACCGTCTTTTACATGTGCAGCTCTGGTGTTATCCACCTCCGTCTTATTTTTTACTGCTTTCATAAGCTCGGTCGGGTTCGGTTTATCCACAACTTTGATTGCTTTATCAAGACTGTTTACGATACGGTAATTAACCATGCCGCGGTTCATCAGCACGACTGCGTCTGCCGGGATTTCCGGTACATAATCGTAGACCGCATTATATGGTTTTGTAATGATATGGTTTTCATCCAGATAAGCACGGATCTTATCATCCACTACATCCTCCTGCAAAAACCAGATACATTCTGTTTCTGTCAGCGCCAGATATGACAATACGACCGGCACATAATCAATATCATTGCCACGGATATTTAAAAGCCATGCGATATCATAAAGAGAAGTTAAAATATGGACATTTGCACCATTCTCCTTCATAGCTTTCCTTAGATCTGCAATTTTATCCGCGGTGCTTTTTCCGGAATATTTTTCTTCTAAAATAAATAAAGGCTGTTTTGACAATGCAGGGCGGTCTTCCCAGATCAGGTCGATCAGATCTTCTGTCACATGCATGGAGGCATTTTTTGCAGAAGCAATTTTTTCAAGTTTACCTCCCCAGGTACCGTTTACAACACGTCCGTCAAATCCGAGACATCCACCTTCGTTTAATTTATCTTTTACAAATTCATCTACGGTCGGCACGCCCTCTTCGCCCATGCGGTAGAGTGTAACTGTGCTGCCCTTAAGCTGGTTTTCCGCCTGTACAAAGTAACGTCCATCCGTCCAGAGCCCTGCCTCCTCTGCTGTGATAACGGCAGTTCCTGCAGAACCGGTAAATCCGGTAATAAACTTTCTTGCCTTAAAATGGTCTCCTACATATTCTGATTCATGGAAATCAGCCGTCGGCACAACATATACAGTGATCCCTCTTTTCTCCATCTCTGCACGCAGTGCCTTTAATCTTTCCTGTATCATTTCTTACTTTCCTCTTTCTTATATATTTTCCAAAATCTGTCTATTACATGATGGCTGTTTCTTCCATCACGCATCCGTATACTCAAAAAACTTCGTATCGATCTCCGGATAAGATCGTTTTAATGAGATCGGTCTTCCGGAACGGTTCAAAAAGCAGTGGGAACTCTTTCCGGTTGTCCGCAGTTCTCCGGTCTCTTTGTCTGTCATCCGGTATTCCAAATCCATCTTGATACCATTATAACGGGTGATCTTTGTCTCGATTACGACGGTATCATCAAAATGTACCATGCTGTGATACTCACAGGATACGGAGAGCACAGGACTTATGATCTCCATCTCCTCCATCTGTTTGTAACTGAGTCCGATCTGATCCATGAGATCCATCCTCGCCTCTTCCATCCATTTGATGTAATTTGAATGATGGATGATCCCCATCTGATCCGTCTCATAATATTTTGCATGATGCTCATATGGGCGGATTTTGATATCATCGGCATTTTCATTATAAATTTCTATCTCTTTTTTACTCATATAAATCACTACCTTTCTCAAACTCCTCCAAACTATAGTATCTCACAGAACCGCTTTAATTTCAATGGTGCCTTTTTATCCATGCGGTCAGGATAACGATCATAACACAGACAAATGAGATCCCGGCTCCCACCATAAATCCAGGTGTCCGGTAACGCAGTTCGATCGTGTGTGTTCCTTTTTCAAGATAAGTACTGATAAATGCCTCTCCAAAAACTTCCGGCTTGGTTTCTTCTCCATCAACATACAATTTCCATCCGGCATCATCCGCCACTGAAAAGATCAGCCGTCCTTCTTTTTTCACATCGATCGTTCCGGTGATCTTCGTATCGGAAAATGACGTCATCTCCATCGTCTGCTCATTTAATGTCTGATAAGCAGTATCTACTGCATCGAGATTTAAGGCATATGCAGTAATGTTCACCCTCTCCTCGCTGCTGTTTTTGATCTTTACTTCCGTACCTGCCGTGCAGTATCCAAGATCAAGCGTATAACCATGTGAAACTTTCGTGAAAGATTTTGTCCTGCCGTCACTGATCTCTTCTGTCAGGCTGTCCACGGTCGTCGAATCATAGGTAGCAAAAATGTATGCATCTTCCTGCACATCGATCGTTGATTCTCCGACCACTGATTCCGATGGGATCTCTGTCAGCATCGTCTCATCTGCACCGAGAAGTTCTGCAAGTTTATTCTGCGCTGTGATCTCGTCTAAATCAGAATAATCCCACGCTTCGATCACATTCTCATCCATCATAAAGCCAAGCGGGAGCACGTATTTATTTTCATAGAGATAAGTGTTTCCGCTTCCTGCCACAAAAGAACGGATCGGGTTTGCCTCAAGCGCATTATCTGCGATCACATAGCGCAGGGATAACATCGCAGATAAAAGCGGTGTTGCCCCATTCACGCAGTAAAAATTCTTACCGCCCTCCATTCCGACTGCCTGATAAAAATGACTGACATCTAAATTCATCAGTGACGAAAACTGTGTTGCAGAACGATATCCATACAATGCTGCATCATTTTTCGTTTTACGCTCTAATTCCTCTGTCCGGTAAAACAATACGCCTTCCTTCTGTGCCTGATCTTTTGCCTCTGCAAGTACCGCATGATAATCATCCACCGCCTTTACATAAGCAGTCCTGCTTGTTGTCTCAAGTCCGGTCACATTGTAATTAAAGAATAATTCTAACAGCATCGCTACGCAGCCAAAGACAAGCATGATCTTCTTCAGTTCTTCCCTGGTTGCCCTTTTGATCCTTCCGATCTTTTTTACCTCATCTTCCCGGATACATTCCTCCGCATAAAAATAGATCAGCAGTACCACAATATAACTTCCCAGAAAAACATAAGTTGCCGTTGCCGCACTCTCCCCTAAGATTGTCCCATCAGAAAGATGATAGGAAACCGTCATCAGACCGATCGATGTCACTCCTGCAACGATCACATCTAAAAACCGCGTCCCTTTAAAATGTAAAAATGCCTCATATGCAACCGCAAGCAATAAAAATGCGTATAAAAAAGTCTGTCTTCCCGGCAGGGAATCAGGAAAATGCATACCATGCCAGATGAAATCAAGTATATTATTTGAAAAACTGAGAACAAAAAATACTGCCAGAATTCCACGCGCCAGCTTCTTTTTCCAGGATATTTCACGATTAAGCAAATATAGTACAAACAAAAGAATAACAAATACTCCACAGTAAATATTGGGCCAGTGGTCTTTTCCTGTATAGGGCTCTGCCATCACAGAATGTCTTCCCAACTCCGCAATAATGTTAAAATACCATTCCATCGTATCCGGGAACGAAATATTCTGTGACCCACTCGCACCAAGTGTGATCGCCTCAGGAATGATCAGAACTGCACCCGTTCCACCTGCCAGAAGAGAATAAACTGCAAAACGAATCCAGGCACCGATCCCTGTTTCCTTATTTTCAAGCCATGTGATCAAAAACCAGATCACCTGAAAAATGCATACCATGATCGCAATGTAATAATTACTGATAATGCATAAAGACAGCGAGATATAATAAAGCAGTACCTTTTTCTCTTTGATCAGTTTTTCGAGTCCAAGAACAACAAGCGGCGCTAACATCATACAGTCTAACCACATGATATCCCATGCATAGGCTGCGGAGAATCCGCACAATGCATAGGCTGTCGCAAAAATACTGACCGCAATATGATTTTTTTCAAAGTGCTCTTTTAAATAATAACCAAAAAACAGTCCCGCAAATGAAATTTTCAAGATCACAAGCAAGGTCATAAATTCGATCACATGATTTTGCGGACATAACAGCAGCAGCCAGTTCAGGGGGCTTGCCAGATAATAGGCATACAGAGAGATGAAATCTGCCCCCAGTCCGACATTCCATGAGTAAAACAGACTGCCGCCATGTTTGATCTTATCCATCAGCTCCGTGAAAAAAGGACAGTACTGATGGTACATATCAATGTGTAAAATACACTGCTCTCCAAACGGATAAACGTCATGAAGGATACATATCACAACCAGAATAAAAAATGGCAGAAAGAATGAAGCAAGAAGCGGCATTCTTTCTTCCCACAATTGATTTTGTAGTTTCTTTTCTCTTTTCAAAACAAAACCTCTCTTTTTATCATTTTCTAATTGACAGTTCCATGATCAAACAACTCATAATACTGCAGTTTCCGGTAAATATCCATCTCATCTTTTTCATCGGAAGCCCGCACTTCACTGCCATCTGCTTTTACCGTACGCACGGCAGAAATGACCGGATATTCTGTCTTTAAATGCATCAGATAGGAACGGTATTCGTCCAGTGGAACACCTGCACGCTCTAACACTTCTGCTGCAAGATAATTTGCACTCGTATCTGCACCCGTTTCCTCATCAATATCATAATTTGCCCATACCACATAAGGAACCTGATAACGCAGTTTCTGCTGTTCCTCTGTCAGGTGATTCCAGGACATTCCATTTTTTGCAAGAACCGTAGATGCAACGGCATCACTCGGCTGGTGATCCCCGAAGAAAACGATCACTGTTTTTTCATCTGCATCTTTAAAATAAGAGATTAAAGACTCCAACGCTGAATCAGAAAGTTTTACCAGCGATAAATACTGCTGCAGCGAAAAATTAGTGGAATCTTTCACTGAGATATCCGGGGTAAAATTGCCATACTGATCCTGATATCCACCGTGATTCTGCATTGTCACATTAAAAACAAACAATGGTTTATCTGTTTCTTTATTTTCATAAAATTCGATAATCTTATCCACACAGCTCTCATCACTGATATACTGTCTCACATACTGTGGATTCACATACTCATCTTTAAATACACTTTCGTTAAAACCTAACATCGGATAAACCGTATCACGTTCCCATCCGCCTGCATTGTATGGATGTGTTGCAATCGTCTGATATCCTAATGTTTTCAGATAATCCGGAAGTGCCTTTAAATCCCCATTGATATACTGCTGGTACGGAATACTTCCCTGTGGAAGAAATGCCATGGTATTGCCGGTCAGAAATTCAAACTCGGTATTTGCCGTATTTCCGCCACATACAGATACGTTTAACATTCCGGTAACCGTATTTTCTGCTCCCTGTTCCAAGCTGTGAATAAACGGCATGTAATCCTCATTTGTCTCAAAATCACCCAGAACCGACAGATCCGAAAACGACTCATTCATCATCACAATGATATTTGGAAGTTCTTCATCCTTTTGTGTATCATCTTTTGCTGCCGGATCAGTATCCTCCGACATTGCACCTCCTGCTCCGTAGGAATCAAGCACTGCCTGTGCCTCCGAGTCACTGTAATGCTCCGGTTTATCGATCGACATATATGCAAGATTCATCACAAATGTGACTGCCATTCCATCCACATCTGTCATGTAGACCGGTGTAAACAGCTTATTATAAAGTCTGTGGCTGTTCTGAAAGCTCTCCTGCTGTAAGGTTCCCGCAAACAGTGAAAGCACCACAGCCACAAGTGCTGCCGGAATAAGCCGTTTCCAAAATACAAAACGTGTTACTTTTACCTTTATAAAATGAAATAATGCGATTGCCACAAGAAACACCAGTGTTACCACGACCATACGCGTATCCGGCATAAAATTATAATTATCCGCCACACTCGCCGCCGTTTTCCATGAAAAAATATCCCACGGCACGATCGGATTTGTACGGAAACGCACTACATAACTGTTTGCAATACCATAGATCATCGCCACACCATAAACGATCCGGTGTGTTGTCTTTAATTTTCCTGTCAGCAAAAACAGTACAATCGTTACCAGTAAAAACAGTACAATATTAAAAAACTGAGCCCACGGACGCACGACCATAAACGGATTGTGTGAATAACACTCCATAAGATAAAAACATGCCGCAGGCGGCAATATGACAAGCAGCAACGATATGATACTGCTTCCTGCCTTTTTTAAAATATCATTCTTCTTATCCGACTTTTTGTTCCTGGCTGCTATTTTCTCATTTCTCTGCTCTTTTAATTTTTCCCAGAAACCTTTTGGTTTCGTATTTTTTCTTTTTCTGCTAGCATTCATGTCAAACCTCATTTCAAGTGTGTATCTTCCCTTTAGATAATTAGCCGAATGATATTTTAGCACATTCCTCCAGCAAATAACATCTGTTCGTAAAAAATTCATAAATTCATAAGTTTCCAGTATTGCAACACTATTTCCCAGCCTTTATTTTTTGCATGTTCTGTCGAATAAAATAGTTATTTTGACGCTTTATGTTAATAAAGCAATAATCTTTCCCACAGACGTCTTTATTGTCTTGACATTTCAAATAATTTTTTTTAACATGAAAATATATACAATACCTGTATCGATTTGAGTGGCGCAAAAAGGAAGATGAAAATGAATAGTGAATCTGAAATCAACCGTCTGACAAAAGAGAATGAAACTTTCCGAAAAATCATTGAAACACAGCAGCATACGATCAATCTTCTCATTGATCATTTTATTGCTGGTAATACAGATAAACAGATCAAAAAGAACTAAATTTTGTATTTTTATTAAAAAAACAGAGCGACCGTCTGCCGCTCTGTTCCTTTTATCCGTGATAAAAAATCTTCCTTCAAAGTATACAATCTGCTGTTTATGATCTTTTTGGGCATAAAAAAAGCTGCTGACGGGAATCGGACCCGTGACCTCCGCACTACCAATGCGACGCTCTACCGACTGAGCCACAGCAGCATTGTGTTTTTCAACACCTGTATTACTATACAATAGGATTGTACGCTTGTCAAGCATAAAATGCAGGAAATTTTTGTAATTTTTCAAAAAATTTACACAATCCCAGATCAACATTACATGTCTCACCGGGATTGTGTTCTTCGGGTCTTCTGGCCAGATGGTGTTTTGTCACCACATCCGTTATGTTCTTCCCGTTTTGTTTCAATCAGCCTCTCCTTTTTTACATCCGATTCATAATCTTGATGTGTGACTTAAAAAGAGAATAATATTTCATTCCCTTATCTTTGCCATAATGTCCCTGCAATGCAGCTCTTAATGAATTGAGATTCTTTCTCTTCGCATTTGCCTTATACAAAAACGAGGAAAAATCTTCCGGACAGTCCAGTTTTGGATCACTGTAGGCAAATACTGTCTGACAATAAACATCAAACTTCTCTTCCTCACTGATCGCATTCTGATTCTCACGGCAGATTGCATATGCAGAACTGTTCTTTGCCTCCTGGTAAAGTTCTTTTCCGATCTCTTCCCCAAAGAACAATACCAGTGCATTGTGAAAATCTGCAAGACGATCTTTGCTGATGCAGGTAAGCAGGCTGCGGATAACCTCATCCTGTTCCTTTGAAATCTCTGGTGTTTTCACCATTATATTCTTCTCTGGATCTGCATCTGACAATTCTTCATCCTGCTGATTTCCATCTGCTGTTTCATCCGGTCTCATAATTTCATCCGGCATTTCCATCTGAATCTCTTCTGGTTCAGACATTTCTTCTGATTCCGCATATTTTTCCGTCTGTACCTGTTCTTCCGCAGTTACCGTTTCGTTTTTCATAGACTCAGCTGTCTGCCCTGTCGCAGCTTCTGTCTCGTGTTTCAGAAATTCTACGGTCTGCCCTGTCGCAGTTTCTGTCTCGTGTTTCAGAAACTCTGCCGTCTGCCCTGTCGCAGCTTCTGTCTCGTGTTTCAGAAACTCTGCCGTCTGCCCCGTCGCAGCTTCTGTGGAATTTTCCAAAAACTCTGCTGTTTTTGTCTTCTGCTGTAATCTGCGGCTTAATTCTTTTCCGCTGATACGCTGTACCGGCATATTACGCTGTTTCCAATAGCGGACTGCTGCATCAAATCCGGTATCATTTGAAACGATCACATAACAGTTTTCCTGATTTTCACACAACATATACCCAAGCTGTGTAACAAGCTGGAAATCAAGTGCATTGCTTCCCTCAAAACATTTTATAAACTCTGCTTCTTTCTCCGTCTCCTTTAATAACCTCACATTTTCGTAATTCATATGCGGACTTTTCTGCGTATAAAATACGATCACTTCCTCATCAGGCTGTGATGCTACCAGTAACGGCACCCATATATCTCCTACATTCTCACTGTCAACCAAATATATTCTTTTCATCTGATCACCGGCTGATCGAAACACATTTATTATAACATAAGACGGAATCATGCCTCTACTCTTTTTTACAGAATATCAATATATTCTCCCGCAAGTGCTTTATTCATGCTGCGTACTGCACAGAATTTTCCACACATGGAACAGGTATCCTCGTGTTCCGGTTTTCTGCTGTTCCAGATTGCTTTAGCCGTTTCCGGATCTATTGCACATTCCCACTGTGCATCCCAGTCTAATACACGTCTTGCATCTGCCATCTTATCATCGATCTCCCTTGCTCCACGGACACCCTTTGCAATGTCTGCTGCATGTGCTGCGATCTTCGATGCAATGATCCCCTGTTTTACATCCTCCACGTTTGGCAGTGCCAGGTGTTCTGCCGGTGTGACATAACATAAGAATGCTGCTCCGTTCTGCGCTGCGATTGCTCCGCCGATCGCAGATGTTATATGGTCATATCCTGGTGCAATATCAGTAACCAACGGTCCTAACACATAAAACGGTGCACCCATGCAGATAGTCTGCTGAATCTTCATATTTGCTGCGATCTGATCCATTGGCATATGTCCCGGTCCTTCTACCATAACCTGTACATCTTTCTCCCATGCACGTTTTGTCAGCTCTCCAAGTCTTACTAACTCTTCGATCTGGCACACATCGGAGGCATCCGCAAGACATCCCGGACGACAGGCATCGCCAAGCGAAATGGTAACGTCATGCTCACGACAGATTTCAAGGATCTCATCGTAATATTCATAAAACGGATTTTCTTCTCCAGTCATACACATCCACGCAAATACAAGAGAACCTCCGCGGGAAACGATGTTCATTTTACGCTTATGTTTTCGGATCTGCTCGATCGTTTTTCTTGTGATTCCACAGTGCAGTGTCACAAAATCCACGCCGTCCTCCGCATGCAGACGTACCACATCAATAAAATCTTTTGCAGTCAGTGTCGCAAGATCTCTCTGATAATGGATCACAGAATCATAGATCGGCACTGTACCGATCATAGCCGGACATTCTGCGGTCAGTTTTCTGCGGAACGGAATTGTATTTCCATGAGAGGATAAATCCATAATAGCATGTGCGCCCATATTGACTGCCGCCATAACTTTCTCCATCTCCACATCATAATCTTTGCAGTCCCTTGACACACCAAGATTGACATTGATCTTTGTGCGGAGCATGGACCCCACGCCCTCCGGATCAATACATGTGTGATGTTTGTTTGCGCAGATTGCAACTTTTCCCTCTGCTACAAGCGGCATCAGTTCCTCTACTGTCATACGCTCCTTTTTTGCCACGATCTCTAATTCTTTTGTCACAATGCCTTTTCTTGCTGCATCCATCTGTGTTGTATACTGTTCCATACATTTTCTCCTTTTCGCATGAAAGACTGCTGACGATGAGAATTTTTCTATGAATGATTTAAAAAATCTCCTGCCGCAAGTGCGACAGGAGATAACATCTTCCCAATACGCTCCCTACGACAGTATTAACTGACAGGTTCAAAGAGTCAGGTTTTAACCTTCTCAACTGCAATCTCTCCAGGCACTATCCCAGACATGCAGTCCCTCTGCGTTGTTTTCTATTATATTTTACCGACTCATTCAGTCTAGCGGAATCTATGATAGTTGTCAATATTTGTACAACAAAAAAGACAGCCGATGCTGTCTTTTTAGGAGAAGGTATTTTTACTATGGGGTATAGCAAAAACTATATATAATGTATTGGGGGGTTTTTACAGTCATTATAATAGCATGATTTTCTCAATAAGTGTTCACAAATGTTACAATTTTCTCTTTTATTTTTTATGCAACATGCACAATTATTTTTCGTAACAATCCACAAAAAAGCAGATAATTCTTTTACATCTTCCCCATTTCAGGATTCATCTCACGGATTTTTGCCTTAATACGCGAAAGCGCATTATCAATGGATTTTGGCGTCTTTCCCATCTTTTCTGCAATCTGCTGATAATGAAGTCCCGCAAGGTACTGGTCTAATACTTCCCGTTCCATCCTGCTTAAATGTGTCCGGAGCCTTTTCCAGAACTGCGCTACATTCTCCTGATCGATCATCATCTGCTCCGGATTGCCGATTCCATCCATCGTCAGTGTTTCCGCCAGCGGATATCCGTTTTCGCCGTTTTCTGAATAGAAAGAAACATAAGAATTAAGTGGTGCATGCTTCTTGCGGTTTGACGCCTCAACTGCCTTATATAACTGTCTTGTGATACATAATTCCGCAAAATGAAAAAAAGACGCTTCTTTCGTGTTATCAAAATCTCTGATTGCCTTAAACAGACCGATCATCCCCTCCTGGATCAGATCATCCGTCTCCCCACCGATTAAAAATACTGCATTTGCCTTTTTGCGGACCAGCGGTTTATATTTATCCAGAATATAATCCATGATCTTTCCGTCCGTATCACCGCTGTCTTTTAATACCGCGATCAACTGTTCGTCTGTCAAATCCTGATATGACTCTAACATGTTCCTCCCAAGACTCCCGCTGCAAATTTAGCGCATACGCTGCCGCACGATCTCATATGCAAGTACACCTGCTGCTACTGATGCGTTCAAAGAATCAATATCCCCCTTCATTGGGATGGACGCAACAAAATCGCAGTTTTCACGCACAAGTCTGCCAACACCTTCGCCTTCACTGCCGATCACAAGACCGATCGGTCCTTTCAGATCGAGATCATACATACAGGTTCCATCCATATCTGCGCAGACAAACCACATTCCTTTGTCCTTTAACTCTTTCATCGTTGCAGTCAGATTTGTTACCTTTGCAACCGGGGTATAGTTGATCGCTCCGGCAGATGTCTTTGCCACGGTAGCTGTCAGACCAACTGCACGGCGTTTTGGAATAATAACACCATGTGCCCCCGCAAGATTTGCGGTACGGATGATCGCACCAAGATTATGTGGGTCCTCAATATTATCCAGAATAAATAAGAACGGCGGCTCACCCTTTTCTTCTGCCAGTTTTAACATATCTTCCACCTCGGCATATTCATATGCAGCAGCAACAGCGATCACACCCTGGTGTTTTTTTGTCTCAGAAAGCTGGTCTAAGCGTTCCTTTTCCACAAAATGTACGATCGTGTCGTGTTTTTTTGCCTCTCTTACGATTGTGCGTACCGGACCGTCCTGACAGCCGTCTAACACAAATAATTTATCAATCGTTTTTCCGGAACGGAATGCCTCAAGCACCGCATTCCGGCCCTCTATTTTTAGCTCTTCGTAGCCCATTACTCTCTCCTTTTACATTTTCAGTGCAAGTTCGTCCACACCTGTCTTTACCAGTTCCACCAGACGTTCAAACTCATCTTTTAAATACAGATATCCCATCAGTGCCTCAAATCCGGTTGCTTTCCGGTAGTCTGACATTGTCGCATTTTTTGCCATTGTCGGCGATTTTGCATTTCTTCCGCGGCGGTACACTTCCGTTTCTTCCTCCGTCAGAACCGGAAGTAATTTCTCGATCATCTCCGCCTGTGTGTGTGCTTTTACAATCTGGCTTGTCCTCTTATGAAGCTCTCCTGCTCTCGTGTTTCCTTTTCCGACAACAACCGAACGGATCACCAGGTCAAATATCCCATCTCCGATATATGCTAACGTAAGAGGTGAATATGTCCGGATATCTACTTCACTGATCCCAAACTGTTCTTTAATATAGGAATCTATTCCTTTCCGCATCGGCATTTCCCCTCTCTCACGCTTTGTGCCAGATCACACCTTCTCTGGTATCTTTCAGTACAATGCCCTTTTCAAGCAGTTCATCGCGGATCGCATCTGCTTTTGCAAAATCTTTTGCTTTCTTTGCTTCCTTACGTTCCTCAATCTTTGCAAGTACATAGTTTTCTAACTCTGCATCGATCTCCTCTTTTGCATCTGTCTGTGCCGTTGTCAGATTTAAGGATAATACTTTGTCAAAATCATTGATCAACGCAAGTTTTGTTTTATCATTCATATCATCTTTGAGCAGATCGTAAATGATCGTGATCGCCATTGATGTATTCAAATCATTGCTGATCGCATCCTCAAATTTTGCCTTATAAGTATCAAATTTATCCTGCTGTACCGCTCCCTCATCCTTTAATTCTGCGATTCGTTTGGTCAGTTTTTTATAAGCTGCAGCCATGTTGTCTAACACTTCATAAGAAAACTCTAACGGTTTTCTGTAGTGGGACTGTAAACAGAACATACGGTATACGATCGGATCATAACCTTTTTCCTGCAGCAGAGATACCGTAAGAAAATCCCCTTTGGACTTACTCATTTTTCCGGATTTATCATTCAAATGCTGTACATGGAACCAGTATTTACACCATGTATGACCAAGGTAACTCTCGGACTGCGCGATCTCATTGGTGTGATGCGGGAAAATATTGTCTACACCTCCGCAGTGGATATCTACATACTCGCCCAGATGTTTCATGCTGATACAGGAACATTCAATATGCCATCCCGGATATCCAACACCCCATGGACTATCCCATTTGAGTGCCTGATCCTCGAATTTTGATTTTGTAAACCAGAGTACAAAATCATTTTTATTTTTCTTATTCACATCTTCTTCCACATCGTCGCGTACACCGACTAACAGTTCTTTCTCACTCTGGGAAGAAAATACATAATAATCGTCTAATTTTGAAGTGTCAAAATAAACATTTCCGCCTGCTACATAGGCATAGCCTTTCTCAAGCAGCACCTCGATCATATGGATGAACTCCGGGATACAGTTCGTTGCCGGCTCCACAACGTCCGGTGTCTTGATGTTTAATTTTTTGCAGTCACTAAAGAAAGCGTCCGTATAATATTTTGCGATCTCCATGACTGTCTTGTGCTCTCTTTTTGCACCTTTTAACATCTTATCTTCGCCGGTATCTGCATCAGAAGATAAATGTCCGACATCCGTGATATTCATGACGCGCTTGACATCATAGCCGACATAACGGAGAGATTTTTCCAGTACATCCTCCATAATATAACTTCTCAGATTACCGATATGTGCAAAATGATACACCGTTGGTCCACAGGTATACATACCGATTTTTCCATCCTCATGCGGGATTACCGTTTCTACTTTTCTTGTCAGTGTGTTGTAAAATTGAAATTTATTTTCCATTTAAATAATCCTCCTTGTTTTGCGAAGCAAAATGCGAATCCTCTGATGAGCAGAGGATTTTACTCCTTGTTTTGCGGAGCAAAATGCAATTTTATTTTGTTTTTTGTGCATCAGCACTTAAAATCCGGACTGCCTGCTCTAAATCAAGCACACGGTTGACCAGTTCTGCATTTTCCCTCTGCAGTACGGTAATATCCTCTTTGACCGGATCCGGCAGATGGCATTGATCCATATCACTGCGCGGCATCTTCACATTGTCACGTTTTACGATTCTTCCCGGAACACCAACTACGGTACAGTTTGGCGGCACTTCCTCTATGACCACACTTCCCGCTCCGATCTTGGAATTTTCTCCAACGGTGAAGGAACCGATGATCTTTGCACCCGCACTGATCATAACGTTATCCCCGATCGTCGGATGACGTTTTCCGGTCTCTTTTCCGGTACCGCCTAGTGTCACACCCTGATACAGAGTAACATTGTCCCCAACGATCGCCGTCTCTCCAATGATCACACCACTGCCGTGATCAATAAAAAATCCTTTCCCGATCGTTGCTCCCGGATGTATCTCAATTCCTGTTTTTCTCGCTGCCCGCTGTGAAATATATCTCGCCCAGAAGAAATGTCCTTTTAAATACAGCTTATGCGCACGTCTGTAGCTCAACATAACCCGAAAACTCGGATAAAGCAATACCTCCATCGGCGATTTGATCGCCGGGTCCCGCTCCTTTATCACTGTAAATTCTTCCTTAATATGACTGATGATTCCCAAAACCGGCATCCCCTTTCCTGGATCAAAAAAAAGATCATTTCATCTCTAAGAGACGAAATGATCCGTGGTTCCACTCTAATTTAAGGATCTTATGATCCTCACTCAATACACTTAACGTGTGTAACCCGTATCCGGATACTGTATTGGCAGACAAAGCCCTTTCCCCGGACAGGCTCACGGAGGCACTTCGGAAATCTCTTTCTGAAAACTGCTTGCAGCCGATGGCAGTTTCTCTCTGTCAGCACTCTGGTTTCTTACTCTTCCCGTTCAACGCCCTTATCGTATTTATACTGGTAAGTTTATTTACTTACTCTAGTTTATGCACTTGCTTCCGATTTGTCAACTTTTTTATTTGTTCTCTTCCCTTTTTCTCATTGCATACGATCCTTTTCCGTGTTACATTATAAATAGTATTTGGTTATTCTGGGGATAATTTACAATTTATACGAAGGATTTTATTATGGAACAGCAAAGAGAAACTCTGTTGATTGTAGATGATTCACGCTTACAGCGTGCAGTTTTAAATGAAATATTTTCTTCAAACTTCAATATTCTTGAAGTATCCTCCGGCGAGGAATGTCTGAAAATGATCGAAGAAAAACAGGACATGATCGATCTTGTCCTTTTAGATCTGGTCATGTCCGGCATGGATGGTTTTGATGTTCTAAAACACAGACAGGGAATGCCGGAATTTAAGAAAATCCCGGTTGTAGTTCTCACAACCACCGATACCCCTGAAGTCCAGACAAAAGCATTCGAATTAGGTGCAAGCGACTTTATCAGTAAACCTGCTGAACCCGCCATCGCACGCCTGCGTATTGGTAACATTTTGAAAACCAACCGCAGACTGAATAATATTTTACAAAAGCGGGAAGAATTACGGATCAGATCAGAAGTTGATGAGATGACACATCTTCTGAATAAAACCACAGCTGAGCACACAATTTCCCATATACTTTTATCAAGTCCCGAAGGTCTGCATGCATTATTCGCCATTGATATCGACAATTTCAAAGCAGTTAACGATATCTGTGGCCACAAAATGGGGGATCACACAATATCTGTGGTAGCCGGTATTCTTGCATCCCATTTTTCAGGTTCTGATATTGTTGGACGCATCGGCGGAGATGAATTTGTTGTTTTTGTGCGAAATATAACAACCAAAGAGGCAATCTACGAAAAAGCACAGGAGCTTTTAGATGCCATTTCCGACAAGGAAGGACTGTCAATCCCTGAAAATGTTACGATCAGCATCGGTATTGCTTTCACAGATCCATACGAAACGTCTTATACCACACTTTTTCAGAAAGCAGATACTGCACTCAGCAACTCAAAAAAATCCGGGAAACAATGTTTTTCCGAATATGGGGTTTCTTCGCCAGTATCCGATGCCACGCTGAAAAATATTTTATTATATACACAGTCCAGGAATGTCGCATCCACGTTGAAGTTCGCTCATTCTTATCCGGACAGGCTTGTAAAAATATCTTCCCTTGCTGAGATACATTATGCGGTTATGGATAAAAACAACCACGTTCCTGCCGTTTACATAGATGTATCCGAAAGCAAAGATGACGGTCAGAAAATATGGGAAGAATTAAGTCATGAATCCTGGGCACAGTCAGTTCCTGTTATTGCCATTTGTCAGGAAAGTAACCTGACACAGGTTCGGAATGCCATATTATCCAATGTGATCAGCGATCTTATTTTTGAGCCGATTGATGTTGAAAGTATCAAAAGACGCGTCAAAAAATATCAGACACATGATGATATCTCATAAAAACAACGGTCAGATGACTTTATTTATCATCTGACCGCTTTTTATTCTGCGTATCTATTTTTTTGTTTTAACTGATTTTTTATTTGACCAGTCTGAATAAATCTTTACCTTTTTGGTTCCTGATTTTATTTCTTTGTACGTCCGTATTTTTATATAATACTTTTTCCCCGGCTTTAGACCTTTTATTCCTTTCGATGTAGTCTTATTACCTTTGACTACTGTCGTTTTTGTGTTCTTTTTGGAAAATGATGCATCCGTTGCATATGCGATTTCATATCCGCTTGTCTGTGATGCCTGTTTTTTCCATTTTAGTGTAAATGATTTTTTTGCGGCTTTTACATCTGTGAGGGATGTTCCCTTCGGGCAGATCTCAAACGTCTTTTTCAGTGTTCCTGTATAATTTCCACGGAATTTAACTGTTACAGTCGCTTTTCCGGTATTCTTATTGTTCTGATATGACACCTTATAAGAACCGCTTGAAATCACTTTTCCTTTATTATCTGTCACTTTTATGGCAGGCTTTTTCGCTTTTCCATCGTACACATAACGCTCTTTTGACAGTTTTAACTTCTTAGGTGCGTTAATTGTCTCCTGCTGCAGCACTGTTTTGCATACACTGCACACAGTCACATTTTTCCCATTACTGCCCGGCTTTGCCGGCGTCAGCTTCTTCTCCGGTGTGTGGGATTTCTTTGCGATCTTCTCTTTGTAGCTTTCCCCGCAGGTACAGGAATAAACTTTTTCGCCTTCCTTTTCACAGGTCGCCTCTACAGTCTTCTGCAGTACATAACTGTGTTTGTGTGCCGGCTTCTCTGTATCTGGTTCCGGTGTCTCTGTTCCCGGCTTCTCTGTATCCGGTTCCGGTGTCTCTGTTCCCGGCTTCTCTGTATCCGGTTCCGGTGCCGGTGTCTCTGTTCCCGGCTCTTCTGTGTCCGGCTCTTTCAGGGCTGGAATCACTATTTTTTCTCTGCTTAACTCCTCATGACATGTGGTGCAATACATTACTTTTTCATAGCTTCCTTCCACACCCACTTTTGCTTCCACACGATTTTCGATGACAGTGTCTCCCTTTTTATGCCCTAATGCTGAAACCATAATATTCTCACGGGAAAGTTCTTCCCCGCAGCCTTTATCCTTACAATAAACTACCTTATCGTAGCTTCCTTTTTGGGTACAGGTCGCAGCTATCTCGTTTTCTTTTACCGGCTCGCCCGCCACATGCTGATGCGATACATCTGGTTCATCTGTGAATATTATTTCCTTTTCTGCCAACACGGTATCTTTCAGTGCTTTTACATCTGCCACAGTATTCGGATCATCAAACGGATCCGAACATAATAATAAGGTGTATTTTCCTGTTTTCACTTCACCATATGCAATCAGATAATAGCGGTCTGACTCATTTTTATCCACATCCAGACGGATTGGGTTTTCCCAGTCCTTTTTTTGTTGAATGTCTTCATCATCACTATTCCAGTAATCAGAACGGATCAGTATCATATCATTATAAAATCCATAGCCATCATATTCATTTGCAACTTCATCAAACGTGTAATCTTCTCCATACTGATCCTTCCATATCACATCCAGATATGGTGCATCATCGGTTTTATCTGTAATGTCTGTCGGAATATTACCGGTGTAAACATTTTTCGGGCAGGATTTTATCTCGATACTATCAAGTTCACGTTCCTCCGGTACATAATTGCGATACGCTGTCCACATCCCATTTTTGCAGATCAGGCTGTAGTTGTTATTGATATCTTTATCTGATAACACAAAATTTCCTGCTGTTCCATTCTCTGCTATGATATAGGTATGCTCATTTAAAAGATTACCAGATATAGCATGACTTCCCACCTGGAACTGTGTAACACCGCTTACCTGTCCATTAATCTGAACGTATCCATTTTGATCAAGAACAAGCTTTCCCTTTGCCGCACTGCCACCACTTGTGAAATTGCCCTTTACCTGAGCATCTATTATTTTTGTAAGATCCAGACAACCACCGTTTTTCAATGTAATATTGTTTAACTGCGCTGTTTCATCTTTCGGCTGCAGTCTTCCTCCTGCATCTAAAACAATATCTTTAATCCCTGTTGTAATGACACCTGACACAGCACAGTTGTTTACGGTCAATACTGTATTTGCATTTCCCCTGATCTCCACAAGACTGATCTCGTCATATCCATTTTGTTTACCTGAAAGCGTAAGTGTTGCAGATGTTGTGTCCTCTGCCGAAATAATATCCCGCACTTTTGCATCTGCGTCCAGATTTAACTCCACACTCCCCGTATAGGCAGTCCTCTCACCTGCTGACGCTTTATGTCCCATATAGATATTCTGGAACATTGTATCACTGTTTGCATTTACAACTGTGAGTGACGCTTTCGTCCCCACCGCTGTATTACTGTGATATCCTCCTGCATAGATGGTTGGAAGAAGTTCTTTTTCTGTGCCGCCAAAACCACCCAGGCTGGCGTCCCCTCCTCCCGGCAAATATGTTTTTACATTATCCAGTGTAAGGCTGTGCCCTGCAAGAAAAATCTCACGATGCGGCACAGAATTCATACTATTGGTAGAGATAAAACCAATCTGGATATCCCGGATCACAACACCGTCTCCCATGATCTGGATTGGTCCGCTGAACGTAATACTTCCTGTATTATTTCCAGTAATCACTGTCCCGTCCGGTATCTCAACAGGCATCATCTGTCCGCTCGCTTCTGCCTGACCTCTGACGGAAAAGCTTCCAGTTACAACAATATTCTTCTGCTTTTGTGCAAGTGCCGACAGAAACTCATTCTCATTCGACACTGTAACTGCTGTCTCAGCCGCCGCAGCCACATTCCACAGCAAATGATTTTGGGTTACTCCCTCTGCTCCCCCAGACGGTATGCCACAGATCAGCAGGCCCGCAGCCATAACTCCACAACAGAAACGTATCGTCCTTTTTTTCATATACTCATTTTCCCTTCTTTTGTACATAAAAAGACCCAGTATATATCCTTGTTTTGAATATCCCCTGATGTCCTTACAAAAAATATATCTGAGTCTCATTTCAATTCGCCAAAACATGGCTTATTATATCGTATTTATGCGATTGTGTCAATCATTTTTATACTTTATCTCCCACAGGCACGTCCCGGACATCCCGCACAACCTCCGGCAGAATCAGCCACACTGACGCTGTTCTCATAGATCGTTGTCAATGCACAGACTGCCTGCGCAGAAATTCCCTGTTCTGTTCCGGTAAATCCCAGTCCTTCTTCTGTTGTTGCCTTCACATTTATCTGGTCTTCTGATACCTTAAGTGCTTCTGCAATATTTTTCTCCATCTGTTCAATATGCGGACGCATCTTCGGCTTCTGTGCAATGATCGTCGCATCAATATTTTCCACGATATAACCTTTTTCTGCAATCAGTTCTGCCACATGTTCAAGTAATTTAATACTTGAAATTCCTTCATATTTCGGATCAGTGTCCGGAAAATGTTTTCCAATATCACCAAGAGCTGCTGCACCAAGCAGAGCATCCATAATAGCATGAAGTAAAACATCTGCATCCGAGTGTCCCAAAAGCCCTAATGTATGCGGAATCTTTACCCCGCCAATAATCAGGTCTCTTCCCGCAACTAATTTGTGAACATCATATCCCATTCCTACACGCATTTTTTTCTATCCCTTTCATAAAATTTTTACTGTGGTGGATTACACTTCGAACATGGTGTAAATCCTCTTGCTTCTGTCTCTGATAATATCTCTTCAATATCACTTTTTCTTAAATACCGGCATCCCGATCTTATTATACAGAAAAAAATACCGATATACAACAAAAGACCTCAGAATGTCTGAGGTCTTGAAGTAGCGGAAGGGAGATTCGAACTCTCGACACTACGGGTATGAACCGTATGCTCTAGCCAACTGAGCTATTCCGCCATATTAAATTGTCATCAGAAGTTCTGATGTAATGGGACCTATAGGGCTCGAACCTATGACCCTCTGCTTGTAAGGCAGATGCTCTCCCAGCTGAGCTAAGATCCCGTCCGTGTCGGTCGCTTTCCGCAACCGACTTCTAAAGTATACTATTTCAAAATAAAAATGTCAACACTTTTTTTCATATTTTTTCAAAAAATTTCAAAAAAACATTCTTTAACAACAAAACAACCAGATTATGCCAGTAACCGTTCCACCAGTTTCACACATTCCGCTGCATCTTTGGAATATCCATCCGCTCCGATCTCATCTGAAAAGCTCTCTGTGATCGCCGCTCCTCCGATCACGATCTTCGCCGTGCATCCTGTCTCTTTTGCAAGTTCCACAACATCTTTCATCCGCATCATCGTGGTCGTCATCAGTGCAGAAAGACCTATTACCTTTGCGCCCTCTTTCATTGCAGTATCCACGATCACATCTGCCGGAACATCCTTGCCAAGGTCGATCACATGATACCCGTAATTTTTCAGCATCAGAACCACCAGATTCTTGCCGATATCATGAATATCCCCCTCAACAGTTGCTACAACGATCGTTGCCATTGCCTCAGTATTGCTGCGCTCTAACATCGGCTCTAAATATTCGATTGCAAGTTTCATCGTATTGGCGGAAGAAATAAGCTGTGGCAGAAAATATTTCTTTTTATCAAATAGCTCTCCCACTTCATTGATCGCAGCGATCAGATGTTCATTGATAATTTCATCCGGTTTTGCACCGTCATCTAACATCTTTTTTACTTCATCTAACACATGCTCTTTATTTCCCTTTAAAACTGCCTGAAATACGCCGCTTCCTGCACTCTCCTTTTTGGTCTCACCACTCGCAGATGCATCTGTCGGAGTCTTTTGAACCATCACCCGTTCCATGCCGGCATATTTTTCTGATAAAAAGTTCATCCTTTCAATATAACGGATATCACTTTCCTTCTTATTTAAAAGCATATCAGATGCAAACGCAGCATTCATCAGAAGTTCCTGAGACGGATTTGCGATCGCCATCGTAAGTCCGTTTGCGATCGCCATCGTAAGAAATGCCGTATTGACATAAGTACGCTCAGGCAGTCCAAATGAAATATTGGAAAGTCCACACGCCGTTGGAAGTTCCAGTTCATTTTTGCAATAAGAAAAAGTCTCAAAACATTCTAATGCGGCATTTGGATTTGCCCCGATCGTGGCAACCAGTCCGTCCACAATGATATCTTCTTTTGCCATACCAATTCTGACTGCCTCATCCATGATTGTGCGGATAATTCCATGTTTCTCTGCAGAATCTTTCGGCAGCCCCTCATCTGAGAGAGGAAGCAGGATAAACATTGCACCATATTTCTTTGCAATTGGAAGGAGTTTTTCAAACTTTTCTTTTTCCAGTGATATTGAGTTGATAAGTGCACGTCCCGGATAAATACGAAGTGCAGCCTCAATAATATCCACGTGGCTGGAATCAATACAAAGCGGGCAGTCCACCGTTGAAGTTACCTCATATATGGTACGCAGCATCATTTCTTTCTCATCAATACCATTCATACCCATATTGATATCAAGGATCGACGCTCCGTTTTCTTCCTGCTCTAATGCCATCGTGCGGACAAGATTTAAAGAACCTTCTTTTAACTCAGCCTGCAGCTTTTTCTTTCCGGTCGGGTTAATGCGCTCTCCAATGACCATAAAACGTCCATCGAGTGTGATCTCCACTGATTTGCGTTCTGAAGTCAGCATTCTTCTCTTTGTCTGAAGCGGTGCTTTGACCGGAATATCCTTTACTGCCTGCTTTAAAGCACGGATATGTTCCGGTGTTGTTCCACAGCATCCTCCAATGATGGCTGCTCCCTCTTCGACTAACTTTTTCCCAACTTCGGCAAATTCTTCCGGTTCTACATTAAAAACGGTCTGACCATCGATCAACTCCGGCATGCCGGCATTCGGTTTCGCAAGAAGCGGTATCGTTGCGTACTCTGCCATTTTTGCGATCGGTTCTAACATAGCCTCCGGTCCGGTTGAACAGTTCATCCCGACCGCATCCGCACCAAGACTCTGCATCACAACAACCGCTGTAACCGGATCAGTTCCGTAGAGTGTTCTTCCGTCTTCATTGTAGGTCAGTGAAACCATAATCGGCAGATCACACACTTCCCGGATCGCAAGTACCGCCGCACGGCATTCCTGCAGGCTCATCATCGTCTCAACTACAAAAAGGTCAGCCCCTGCATCTGCGATGATCTTTGCCTGTTCTTTATAAACATTCACCAGGTCTTCAAACATCAGATCTCCTAACGGGTAAAGCTGTTCTCCTGTCATGGTAAGATCTCCGGCAACCAGCGCATCCGTACCTTTTGCAGCTTCTTTTGACAATGCGACCAGCTTACGGTTCATCTCCTCTAAATGATCTTCTAAACCGTATTCTTTTAACTTGATCCTGCTCGCGGTAAAAGTCGGAGCAAATAAAATATCTGTTCCTGCCTCCACATACTGTTTCTGCAGATTAACCAGTACTTTTGAATTTTCCAGAATCCACTGCTCCGGACATACTCCGACCGGCATTCCTGCTTTCTGTAAATTCGTTCCTGTCGCACCATCAAGCAGTACCGGACCATTTTTTACCAGCTCTCTAAACGCTTCTCTTGTCATCTCTGCCAGTTCCTTTCTTTTCCATGTCATTTGTACTTTCTGTGATCTGCCGTCTATTCATCGGATCACTTCAGCAGTTCTCTGTTGTTTATACTTTTCTAAAGGATGGTACCACCCCCGGCAACATATTCTCCATCATACAATACAACTGCCTGACCCGGAGTTACCGCACGCACCGGCTCTAAAAATTCACAGTGTATCGTATCCTCCCCTGTTCTTGTTACCTTGCACATACTTCCACTGTGGGAATAACGTATTTTGGCTTTTAAAAGCATCTCATCTTTAATATCCGGAATTGACATAAAATTAATATGATCCGCATCCAGTTCATAGGTAAACACATCTTTATTCTCGCCAAGTACAACTTCATTTGTCTCCGGACGTATCTCTGTGACAAAAACCGGATGCCCAAATGCGATTCCGAGTCCTTTTCTCTGTCCGATCGTGTAATGTGTGATTCCTTTATGTTTTCCAACCACAGTTCCGTCTGTCAGGACAAAATTTCCCGGAGGCGGTACCTGACCTTTGCATTCCCTGTCAATAAAACCGGCATAGTCGTTGTCAGAGACAAAGCAGATTTCCTGGCTGTCTTTTTTATGTGCAACCATAAGACCGATATTCTCGGCGATCTTACGGATCTCATCTTTATGATAGGCACCAACCGGCATCAGTGTATGTGATAGCTGCTCCTGCGTCAGATTATAAAGTGCGTAGGTCTGATCTTTTGCTGCCGTTACAGAATTTTTGATCGCATATCTTCCATTAGAAAGCTGTTCAATTCTCGCATAATGTCCGGTTGCAATGTAATCTGCACCAATTGCAAGACTCCTGTTTAACAGTGCTTCCCATTTTACATAACGGTTGCAGGCAATACACGGATTCGGCGTTCTGCCCTTTAAATATTCCGCGGTAAAATAATCCATAACATTTTTCTTAAATTCCTGTTTAAAATTCATGACATAATACGGGATTCCCAGACGGTCTGCCACTCTTCTCGCATCATCTACCGCAGAAAGGCCACAGCATCCGCCACTCTCCTCCTGCACAAATTCATCCTCATCCTGCCAGATCTGCATGGTCACACCAATGACGTCATATCCCTGTTCTTTTAAAAGGTATGCTGCCACGGAGGAATCCACACCACCGGACATGCCGACTACTACTTTCTTTGCTGCCATTTTATTCTCCATTTCATCTATCTCAAATTTTACATATAATCCTTATTCCTGCACACTACCTATTATTTGACCATACATCGCACCATTGTGCAATATTTTTTTCCGGCACGCTTATTATTTTTTTGCAAAATTTATGAGAAACCCAATCTGAGTTTCTCATAAATAGCCGTTTCTGCACAGACCAGCTTTCTTTCCGTCCATGCCAAACCAATATAATCATTACCGTCTGCTTTTCACATTTTATAACAGTAATGTAATTTCATCATCCCATTCTACGATCAGATCTTAGAATTATAAAGCTCACCTGTTCTGTAATTATAAGTATAAGAACCTGATTTCTGATAAGTATTCGCCTTTGCTGCCTCACTCTTTGCATAAGATTCTGCACGTGATGCCTGACGTTTTACTTCTGTTCCATAATAACTGTTATCTGCAAACATTGTCTTAACTTTGCCCATGTCAGCTTTCTTAAACTTCTCTTCATCGATCGTAAGTTTATTATCTGCTCCAATGGAAATACCGATATCGGAAAGTGACCTGCGGTTTGCCTCTGTCACACTCACCATGCTTGCACCAGCTCTTAAAATACTTTTTGTATTCGAATCGCCGACTTCATCAAGCAGGCTGTTATAGCTGTCTGTAAAGTCTTTCACAGCTTTATAAATCGCATCCGTATCATATCCGGTTGTCTTATTTCCATCCTTATCTGTCTTTGTCACTTCTTTAAATAAGGATTTATCTCCCGTCTCCTGAAGTGCTGCAACGGATTTTTCCACATTCTTCGCATCACTCTCGATTGCTGCAAGTGTCTTAGTGTCATCTTTGGATGTTGATGTTGAAGAAGATGTTGTATCACCAGAGCCGCTGACCTGCCCGCCTTTTCCATAGTAGGCATCTAACAGTTTAAAATAGCTGCCGGATTTGATTGTTGCCCAGTCACTGTAATTAATTCCAAGTATATCACTTCCTGACATACTGCTGGAAAATAATGAATTCTTAGATGACGTGGTATTTAATCCAGAGAACAAAACTCCCATTGAATATGAATTATAACCGGAAATCGTTGCCATATATCTCACTCCTTTGAAATAATACAATAGATTACCAAAAACTTCCCTGTTGTTTCTTATATCGTCATTTTAGGCTGTTTTCTTTACATTTTCAAGTATTTTACACATTCAAAATAATCATTTCGTGCGTATGGTTAACCTCACCAATTTTTTTGTATTTTTCCCTGTTTTTTTGTTTTAAATCACTAAAAAAATTGTTAATTTATTATTCATACTTTGTTCATATATGATTGATATACTAAATACAGTTAAAAAATACTTAGACAACTTGTTATAATATACTTGATAAATTTTTTTCATAATAGCCCAGGCGCCGAAAGGTGTCTGGGCACTCCTCATTTATAGAGAAAATAACCAGAATGTACGCTATACGAACATTCTGGTTATTTAAAAATCGATGTACCAGACACCGAATCAGATATTCTCAATCTGCCAGTCGATCGGCGCGATCCCATTTGCTTTTAAGAAATCATTTGCCTGACTGAAATGTCTGCATCCAAAGAATCCTCTGTATGCTGAAAGCGGACTCGGATGCGGTGCCTTTAAGATCAGATGCTTCGGATTCGTGAGCATCGGGATCTTGCTCTGTGCGGGTCTGCCCCACAGCATATATACGATCGGACGATCCTGGGCATTGACAGCCTGAATGATCGCATCGGTAAACTGCTCCCATCCTCTTCCCTGATGGGAATTAGCCTGATGCGCGCGAACCGTCAGCACCGTATTCAAAAGAAGCACTCCCTGATCCGCCCATTTTTTTAAATATCCGTTGTTCGGTATATAACAGCCTAAATCATCCTGCAGTTCTTTATAAATATTCTGCAATGATGGTGGAATCTCCTTCTGTGATGGCAGTACTGAAAAGCTCAGACCATGTGCCTGATTCTCATTGTGATACGGATCCTGTCCTAAGATCAATACTTTCACTTCACTAAGCGGTGTAAAATGCAGCGCATTGAAGATATCATCTGCCGGCGGATAAATGACCGCCCTGCTGTATTCTTCTTTTACAAATTGAAATAATTCCCTGTAATATGGCTTTTTAAACTCTCCCTGAATAGCCGGAAGCCAGTCATTTGTGATCATTGCCATGATAAATTCTCTTTTCTTTATTTTTATCTTCTTACAGAAACACCACGCTCTGCCAGATAATCTTTCAGATCGCGGATTTCAAGTTCTTTATAATGGAATAAAGACGCTGCAAGTGCTGCATCTGCTTTTCCTTCCGTCAATGCATCATAAAAATGTTCTTTCGTACCCGCTCCACCGGAAGCAATTACAGGAATGGATACATTTTCCGCAATGGTGCGCGTCAGTTCAAGATCATAACCTGCCTTTGTTCCATCACAATCCATGCTCGTCAGAAGAATTTCCCCCGCACCGAGTCTGTCTGCTTTCATTGCCCACTCTACTGCATCAATGCCAACATCGATACGTCCGCCATTTTTATAGATATTCCATCCCGAACCATCAGCTCTTTTTCTGGCATCGATCGCCGCAACCACACACTGACTGCCAAACTTATCTGCAGCCTCACTGATAAGTTCCGGGCGGTTGATCGCAGATGAATTGATGGATATCTTATCGGCTCCCTCGCGGAGCAAGGCTTTAAAATCATCCACAGTACGGATACCCCCGCCGACAGTAAATGGTATAAATACCTTTTCTGCCACCTTGCGCACCATATCCACAACTGTCTCCCTTGCATCTGAAGTTGCAGTAATATCGAGAAATACCAGTTCATCTGCGCCTGCTTTATCATAAGCTGCTGCTATCTCCACCGGATCTCCGGCATCTCTTAAATTCACGAAATTAACACCCTTTACCACACGTCCGTTATTCACATCCAGACACGGAATAATTCGCTTTGTAAACATTTTTATCCTCCCGTCTTAAATCCCGGCAAAATTTTCTAGTATCTTAAGTCCGACTGTACTGCTTTTTTCCGGGTGGAACTGACATGCAAAGATATTGTCCTGTTCCACAGAAGCGTGAATATGTGTGCCATATTCCGTAGTTGCCTTTACGATCATATCATCCTTTGCTTTCAGATAATAAGAATGAACAAAATAAACATACGGATGTTCCGGCAGCCCTGCAAATAATCTTCCATTATTCTGAAAATCCAGTGAATTCCATCCGATATGCGGTATTTTTAATCCTTCTGTATCCGGTATCCGTAAGATCTGTCCGTCTAACAAATGCAGTCCTTCCACTCCGCTGCTTTCCTCACTGCCTTCAAATAAAAGCTGCAGTCCAAGACAGATTCCAAGAAATGGCTTTTTCTCTTCTGCCACTTCACGAATTACTTTGTCCAGCTCATATTTTTTTAACTGATCCATCGCCTCGCCGAAAGAACCAACCCCCGGTAATATTACCTTGTCTGCCTGACGGATCTCATGAAAATCCCTTGTTACCACGCAATCCTGATGTAAAAAATCAAGTGCTTTCTGTACGCTCTTTAAATTACCTGCATCATAGTCTATGATCGCTATCATTTTTATTCCTCACTAAGTCCTGCATCATCCAGTATCCGGTAAATCTCTTTTGAATATGCAGTCCGGTCTTTCATGCCATACACTTCAAGTGCTCTTTGGGCATCGATCTTAAATGCTTCCAATGCCTCCTCTGCTTTTGCCTGTATGTCTGAAATCTCTCTGTCACATCCAAGTTCTTTGGCATCACTGCTGTATTCATCACATCTTCCGATCGTACTGATCAGCGAATCTAACGCCATATCATAAATTTTCTGATTCATCAGATTCTGATATGCTCTGTACTGCCCTGCCGTGTATGCAAGAATACGGTATTTTCTGTATGTATCCTGATCTTTCTCCTTTACCTCAAGACCAGATACATCCTGAAATGCCTGCTCATAATTGCCCTTTGCATATGCATCTTCCGCATTTGAAAAACTGCTGGAATAACCCACTAAATTAGTTGCTAATACTACAAGAACAAGGAATGAAAATACCATCACAAAGATCAGAATTACCGGTACCTTCGGGAGTGGAGGTGTCAGATCCGGCTCCTTTGGTGGCTTCGGTTTCTTTTCTTTCTTTGGCTTTTTCGGTTTTTTCTCTTTCTTTGGCTTCTTCTCTTTTTTCTTTTTTTCTTTTTTCTTCTTTTTATCTTCTTCCGGATCTGATTTTTCTTCTTCCTTCGGCGCGTCCGATATACCTGGAATATCTCCAAGTTCCTGTAATATCTGCATATTCGGATCTGACAGATCAATGTCGCCTGCATTTTCTTCTGTTATCACTTCTTTTCCGGACGATGCAGGATCACCTTCCTCATCCTCATCATCTTCCCCAAAAAGAATACGTGATAATTTTTTCAGGAAACTTTCTTTTTTCGGCTTGTCTTCCCTGTCATTTGGCATGACATCTGACATGCTGTCCGAAGTATTTTCACTTTCTCCTGCTCCATCATCTCCAAATATATCCGCTTCACCAAGATCTCCAAAATCGTCTAGTCCATCACTGGCTGCATCCTCCATGCCTAAAGCATCACTTTCGCCTTTGTCTGTGTGATCCGTCATCTGTGCACCTTCTGTCACGTCAGCGCTTTCCTCCGATATATCATCCGATATTCCAAAATCTCCAAGTCCGTCTAGATCACCCAGTCCGCCTAGATTCTCCGGTGCTTTCGTATTCTCCTGCTGCCCGCTTTCTTCTTTTTCATCCGTCTGCGGTTCTGATGTCTGTGCAGGTTCTTCCTTTTTCATGATATCATCAATTCCCGGAATATCTCCAAGCGTATCCATCATGAAATCATCTTCTTTATTATTCTGACCTGTTCCATCTACAATCTGATCTAAACTGTTAAAGAAATCATCTTTTGTTTCCGCTTCTGGTGCAGACTTCTCATTTGCCAATTCCTTTTCAAATTGTTCTAAAAAATTATCTTCCGCCTCTTTGGAAAGTAAATCATTTTCCATCTCATTCATAATATCATCCTCTGTCCGCATCGTTTTACTCCCGGTTTCTTTCTCTGCATCCATATCTTTTTCTGATAAGGAATTTAACAGTCCATCCAGATAATCCTCTGTCCCGCTCATCCGACACCTCCGTCAAGCCTATAACTTAATTTGGGGATGTGACAATATATCACATCCCCTTCTTCGCTTCAACCTAATCAATGCTTTTATCAATTAAATTATCAATAGCCTCTACAAGATTGCCGATTTCAGGTTTTGTCAACTGGGCATCTGCCCCTAACTGTTTACCTTTGATTCTCATTTCTTCATTAACTAAAGATGAGAAAATAATAAGCGGTATCTTCTTCATATTATCGTTCGTCTTAACAAGTTTGGTCAGTCTATGTCCATCCATCATCGGCATCTCGATATCAGTGATAATACAATGAACCTTATCACGTACATTACCCGCCTTTTCAAATTCGGTCAGCTTATCCCATGCCTCCTGGCCATTCATTGTCACGATCAGATTGGTGTATCCTGCCTTCTTCAGACAGTCTGTGATCAGACGGCTAAGAAGTGGCGAATCCTCAGCGATCAGGATCGGTGAATCACAGCGCTCACGGCTTGCCATATTATCAACATCTGATACCTTAAGACCTGTCTCCGGACTAATATCAGATACGATTTTCTCAAAGTCAAGGATGATGATCAGCTTGTCATCCATCTTGATCACTCCTGTGGATGCACTGTTATCCTCTGTATTGATCGTCGAATCCGGCTTGATAATAGACTCCCATGATACACGGTGAATGCCAATTACAGCATCTACATGAAACGCAATATTTAATTTGTTGAAGTTTGTGATGATAAAAAGTCCCTTGCCATCTCCACTCTCTGCCATCCCCAGACATCTTTTCAGATTAACAACGGTAATCATTGTATCACGCGGCATGAAAATACCTTCCACACTTGGATGAGAATTTGGTACCGGTGTTACCGGCTGATACGTCAATATCTCTCTGATCTTTGCAACATTGATTCCATAATGATTATTTCCTAATGTAAATTCCAGGACTTCCAGCTCATTCGTTCCTGACTCTAAAAGTATATTTGTATCCATTCCTGTCTCTCCTCCCGCGTATCATTTGCTACGCAATTCATTGCTTTTGCCATTGCATAAATATTAATGTCATTATAACACATTACTAATATCATTACAAAGTAATTTGATAATTTGTTCCACTGATATTTACATACAGATCCAGACTTTCAATACTTGTCACACTGTCCGGTACCTGAAACAGTAACACGGTATTTTCTGTCGCACCAGCCGGAATTGTTTCCTGATACAATGCAAAATCAGATGGAAGTATGGTATTTTCCTCATCTGCTTTTTCCTGACCATTGACCATGACAGAAAACTTCGGTGTCTTTGCAAAATTGTCGATCGCTATTTCATCTGTTCCGGAATTTGTAATATCAATACTGACAATAACAAATACTTTTCCTTTCTCTGCATCCAGCGAATAGTATCCGCCTTCCATATAATCCGCCGCAATCTCGGCTCCGGCATATGCTATGGTCAGGTTTTCTTCGCCAAACAGTTCATCAAGAGTGGAAGACTCTGCTGCAGCCTGCTCTGTTCCATCTTCTGCAATCTGTTCACCTGCAGACGCATTACCGGATGCATCCAGTGTAATTCTGTTCTCTGTTTCTGTCTCCTGTGGTTCATCCGTAGATTCCGTCTCCTGCTCATCATGACTCACATTTGCAAGACCTTCCGGCTGGCTCGTATTAAACTTCGCCACAGCGTGTGCCGAATAATCCACAATCACGCCTTCTTCATCTTCTGTTAAACTGTATGGCTGTTCTCCACATCCTCCAAGCAGCAATGCTGTTACTGCTGCCACTGCCGTTAATCTCATTCCTGTTCTTTTCATGGTATTCCTCTCATGATATCTGTAAATAATAGAATATACTCTATCCATATGTTAGCATTTTTGGTATCATTTATCAACTGAAAAAATTTCCATTATTTGTCTCTAATTCAAACCAGAATTCTACTCCGTCTTCGTGATTGATCACACCACACTTCTGATGGAATGAATCCATGATCGCCTGAACAATAGAAAGACCTATACCGCTGCCGCCGTATTCTCTGGTTCTTGCTTTATCCACCTTATAAAATTTGATCCAGATATTATCCACATCTTCTTCCGGTATCGGCTTTCCGGTGTTGAAAACACTGACGCGGACTTTATCATTTTTCTTTACACAGCGGATATCAATTCTTTTTTCACCCTCTGCATGATGAATCGCATTGCTTAAATAGTTGGTCACTACTTCTTCCACCTTAAATTCATCCGCCCAGGCAAATAACGGTTCCTGCTGCGAAAAGTTTAATGTGATCTCATTCTGATTTAAAAGGATCGCAGACGCATTGATCACTCCCTGTATCAGTTCCGTCAGATCAAACCTTTCCATGGTAATGACCTCATTACCAAATTCAAGCTGGTTTAAAGTCAGCAGTTTTTTGACCATTTTATTCATCTTGTCTGCTTCGTCCATGATGACTTCACAATAAAAGTCCCTGCTCTCCGCATCATCATTAATACATTCTTTCAGTCCTTCTGCGTATCCCTGTATCAGTGCAAGCGGTGTTTTTAACTCGTGTGAAACATTTGATAAAAATTCTTTCCGCATTTCATCGATCTGTGTTTTTTTATCGATATCGATCTGTAATTGATTGTTTGCACTCTTTAGTTCAGAAATCGTGTGCTCTAACGTAGTTGACATGACATTCATGTATTCGCCAAGCTCGTCCACTTCATTGTGATATCTGCTCCCAGGCTGATATTTTGCTTCAAAATCAAGTTCCGTCATCCGCTTCGATATATCCGTCAGACGTAAAAGCGGCGTTGTTATGCCTCTCGAAACGAAAACAATGACGACCGCACTGATGATCGCAGCAATGACACCTACCCATGCTAAAAATGTATTAGAGAGACTGACACTCTCACGGATACTCTCAAGTGCTGTCCGCATCAGGATCAGATTCCCATTGGAAAGTGTCCCGTAAAGCACCAGATACTCTGAATCCAATCTGGCATCTGTCTGTTTCTGGATAATATAATTGTCAGACTGCATCAATACCGTCACTTCATTCTGCTTCTCCCCAAAAATAATGTTCATAAATTCCAACATCATTTTCTGTGTATCATTCACGGACGACCGTACAATGGTCCGGTCAGAGCTTATGATCATGACAGTGATATTTCCATTTGCACAGAGATTATCAAATGTCACATCAAAAGAGCTGTCATCTAGTGATCCGTTCTCACTCGCTTCATTGATCGTCTCAAATCCGGACAGCAGTGTATTTTGTTTATTGACCACATAATACGGCTCCAAAAAAACGGTATTAATAAACCAGCATAAAAGAAGTGTTCCTGTAACCAGACAGATACTGATCAGTATCAACTGATGTGTCAGTGAACCAAAATATTTTCTTTTCCGATCTTTCATCAATTTTTTCATCATTTATCACTGCCGTTTTCTTCTGCTTCAAATTTGTACCCCATACCCCAGATGGTTTTGATATAGTCACCTTTTTCTCCGATCTTGGCACGCAGTTTTTTAACGTGTGTATCGATGGTTCTTGCATCTCCAAAGTAATCGTAATTCCAGACATGATTGAGAATTTTCTCTCTGGAGAGTGCAATGCCCTCATTTTCCATAAAATAAGTAAGCAGTTCAAATTCCTTGAAACTCAGTTCAATCTGTTTTCCATCCACTGTGACCGTATGTGCTGTCTGATCGATCACGATTCCTCCGATGGAAAGAAGTTTTCCCTCCTCAGGTGCTTTTCCACTTCTTCTTAAGATCGCACCGACACGTGCGACAAGAATCTTCGGAGAAAACGGTTTCGAGATATATTCATCAACACCAAGTTCAAATCCGGTGAGCTCGTCCTCTTCATCACCCTTTGCTGTCAGCATGATGATCGGCACTTTTGACGTTTCCCTGATTTCCCTGCATACGTCCCAGCCATTCATTTTTGGCATCATCACATCCAATATGATCAGTGCAATATTTTTTTCCTGATAAAAAATATCCAGTGCTGCCTCACCGTCTCCTGCCTCTAATACCTCATAATCTTCCCTGACTAAAAAGTCACGGACCAGCTTTCTCATTCTGCTCTCATCATCCACAACCAATATCTTTATCTTTTCCATACTTAATGCTCCATTCCTGCCATTTTTCACATTACAATTTAACAGATAATTATGAAATAAATGTGATATCTTCTATGGTTCTTCCACCATCTGTTCACGTTCATTCAAGGCAGCTTCCCGCTCATCAAGTTCCTGCTCCCATTCCGCATATTTATCGATCAGTTTATTCTCATAATTTAAAATTGTAGGGCTGTCACTCGTCGATGCAATGATAAACATGCCGATTATACTGATTGCAAGAATCACAGATATAAATAATGTAATCTCATACTTTTTGCGGTACCCATCTGCTTTTCCCTGTTTTTTCTTTTCATCTGACTGATTTTTTGCAGAAATCCTTAATTTCTTTTTGAGACTCTCTTCTAACATCGGATGTGTCACATAGATTGGAAGGATATCCGCATTATTGATTGCAGGATTCTGGATCAGGTATTCCTGAAGTTCTTTTAGATAAGTATAACCAACGGCTGTCTCAAACAACTCCTGCTTTACCATTTTAGTGTAGATTTCAAGTACTGTTTCCGGATGATGCATATCTGCACGTTCTTCCACATAATGGATTCCCTGCGCTTCCTTTTTTGCCTGCTCTGCTTCCGCTTCATCTGTAAATACAAAACCATTTATTTTTACTGTTTTCTTATCGGACATGATCATTCCTCTTATTATCTGACTAATTTGATACCATCATCATTATAAAAAAATGTGAAAAAAAATGCAATGCGTTATTGTATTGTAATTTCTATATAGTATAATCGGCTTATGAGATCACTTTTGGAGGGTATTTATGAACAAAAATAATTTTGCACCGCTGCCGCCTATGGGGTGGAACAGCTATGATTACTATGACACTACGGTAACAGAAGATGCCGTAAAAGCAAATGCAGACTATATGGCTGCACATTTAAAAGATTTTGGTTGGGAATATATCGTTGTCGACATCGAATGGTATGCGATCGGTGCCGGTTCCATGCGTGATCAGTTCCAGTACATTCCGTTTGCCGACGTTGCAATGGACGAATTTTCCAGATTACAGCCTGATCCGGATCGATTTCCATCTTCCGCTGACGGCACCGGATTTACCTATCTTGCAGACTATATCCACAGTCTCGGTTTAAAGTTTGGAATCCACATCATGCGAGGAATTCCCAGAACTGCCGCACATAATCACAGTAAGATCAAGGGCAGCAATGTGACTGCTGATATGGTTGCCAATCCTTCCTCCATCTGCGGATGGAACCCGGATATGTATGGAGTACGTGACACAACGGCAGGACAGGCTTACTATGATTCCCTGATGGAACTTTACGCTTCCTGGGGTGTCGATTTTATCAAATGTGATGATATCTGCAACACCAATATTTATCCGGCAAACCCATATTCTGCACGCCACGAGATAGAAATGCTGCATAAGGCGATCACACGCTGTGGAAGACCTATCGTTTTATCCCTGTCTCCGGGTCCTGCACTGATCGAACATGCATGGCATTATGAAACTTACGCAAACATGTGGCGTATCACTGATGATTTCTGGGATAAATGGGATCTGTTAAAAGATATGTTCCACCGCTGTGAACTCTGGCAGAACCATGTTTCAAAGGGATGCTATCCGGACTGTGATATGCTGCCGCTCGGCTGGCTTGGAAAAGGCTTCGGACACGAATGGTACACTAATTTTACACCAGATGAACAGCATACCATGTTAACACTCTGGTGTCTTTTCGGCTCTCCTTTAATGCTTGGCTGTGAACTGACAAAATTAGACGATGCCACGCTTGCACTTTTGACCAACCGCGATATACTTTCCATGCTGACACCGGACTGTAAACCTCATCAGATATGTCTTGACAATGAAAAAGCCATCTGGTGCGCACATAATGCAGTTACAGGCGAACATTTTATTGCTTTCTTTAATCTCTCAGATGAAACACAGACGATCCATTGTGATATTGAAACTCTCCGTGTCGGTGATGAATTATGCATCCATGAAAATGCCAGTCTGACAGAACTCTGGAGCAAAGAAAAAACATCCGTATCCGGCAGTGCGATCTCTGTCACCCCGCCAGCACACGGATGTCTGGTATTTCGTGTAGAAAACTGATCTTTGTCTTTGATGCTGTAAAATAAGTCTCTGATAAGCCAAAAGATTTATTCTTCCGGCATCCAGACGCGCATCTGATTTTCTCCCCGGTTCGCCCATACATAATAAGGAATTGCGGTCAGCATTACGTCTGTCCGCTTTGGGCGTTCCTCGGAGTAAAGCGCATCACTGCTCTCCATCCGGTATCCCGGCAGATGGATCAGCACATTTCCCGCTAATACACCTTCTTTGCAAAGTTCCGTCTCAGCTTTGATCTCTCTTGGTATACGAAGTGCCTGAATGCACTCACCATTGTCTGCACCTTCAAAGCAGTATACGACCGGTCCCCTCATCAACGCGACACAGCCCTCATCTTCACGCACATTCGTATTTGCATAAATTTTTCGTACCGGAAGATCAAATGTAAGTGCAACCACATCATTTTCTCCCCAGTTTCTCTTCAGATAAAGATAACCATTTTTCATAAAAGACACGGCATCTGTTTTTTCTCCGTTTACTGTCACAGCAAGTGTGTCCGGACGAATATGGGATGGGATATGAATTGCAAGTTCAAACGCCTTTTCTTTTTTTGCTTTTACCTGATAGGATACCTTTCCTTCCCACGGATAACTGCTTTCTACCGTAATCACCGCTTTATCAAAATCCGCGGTCTGTCCCAGAAACAGATGTGAATAGAGCGTCGTTTCACTCTCACTCCATGCATAAGTTCCCAGTGAAGTTACAAGACGTACCAGGTTCGGCGGACAGCATGCACATGCATACCAGCCCGGACGGGTCGGCAATACATGTTTATAACCAAAGATCGTGCCGGATGTTCCCGGATTTACCTCAAGCGGATTCACATAGAAAAACTGTTTTCCATCCAACTGGATACCGCTGATGGTTCCATTGTAAAATTCCCGTTCCATGATATCGGCATAAATTCCAAGGGGTTTTATTTCCAACATTCTCTTTGCAAAAAAGATCATTCCTATCGATGCGCAGGCCTCCGCATATGCCATATCGTTTGGCAGGTCATAATCAATCGTAAAAGCCTCGCCTTCAACCGTAGAACCGATGCCGCCGGTGATATACATTCTTTTCTTTACGATATTATCCCATAAAGTCTGGCATGCCTCATAAAGTCTCTCATCTTTATCTTCCCCGGCAAGGTCAGCCATTGCCGTATACATATAAACAGCACGGACACTGTGTCCGACTGCCTCTTTCTGCTCATAAATCGTAGCGTGCGTCTGCGTGTATCTCTGATCTAACGGTTCTAAGCTATACTGTCCCCAATGCTGCCAGCCTCTTTTTTTCTTTTCCTCATAAAAATAATCCGGATTTTTTCCTCGTTCCTCCAGAAAATACCGTGCCATCTTTTTGTATTTTTCTTTTCCGGTTGCACGGTATAGTTTCATCAGTCCGATCTCCACTTCCTGATGTCCCGGTATTCCCGGCTCTTTGTCCTCTCCAAATCTGGAAATGATATGGTCAGCAAGACGCTCCACCACATGAAGCAGTTTTTCTTTTCCGGTTGTCTGATAGTATGCGACACCAGCCTCCATCATATGTCCGGCACAGTACAGTTCATGGCACTCCTGCAAATTCTGCCAGCGGTGTTCCGGTTCTTTTACAATAAAAAAGGTATCAAGATAGCCATCCGGCTGCTGTGCCTTTTCGATAATGTCAATGATCTCATCCGCACGCGCTTCCAACTCATTGTCCGGCTTTACCGCAAGCGAATAGGCGACACCCTCTAACCATTTTGCGACGTCACTGTCCTGAAAGACCATACCGTAAAATTCTCCTTCGCTTAAACCTGCGGCAATACGAAAATTTTCAATGGCATGGCTTTTTTCCACGCCTGGCACTTCATCATTTAATACTTTCTCCTGAAACGGAATGACGGTGTCTGTCATGCGGTGCTGCATGGCAGACCAGAATGGGTCGTGGATTTTTATCTGGTTGATGTTGATTTCACGAATATTTTTTGACATGATTTCTCCTTTAGTTTGTGGCTCCCGCTTTGTGCTTTACCACCTAACCCTTATACTCAAAATTAGGTATCTCTCCCCATCTCTCTTTAAAGTAATGCGCCGCCATTTTCGGTCTGCGCTCTCTCGTAAACAGTCCCTTTTTATTACCATCAACTCTCATGCATCCCTGCACGGTCGCAAAATCAGCAAAGTTCCAGACATGCTCCCCGATAAAGAACTTCCTCTTATCGAACTGTGCATTTTGTCTCTTATAAAATTCCACCTGAAATTCCTCCGAGAACATTTCTGGCACACACTCATGGATACCGGCTACGGCATCAGCGCCGTACTCGGTGATCATGACCGGTTTATTCTGGGACTCCCAGAAGTCGAGTTCAAGATTTAATCCATAGCAGGCAGCGTCAAGATCTCCGGACAGGTTGTACCATCCATAGTAACGGTTAATGCAGACGACATCCATGCTTCTTGTGACAATGTCTTTTTCATAGTTGTTCTGACAGCAGACTAAGGTGACTGGGCGGTCAGAAGGGTCTGTCTCATGTGCCAGCTCGTAGAGTGAATGCCAATACTCGTATGCTGACTCCGGAAAATTCTCCGTATCCGGTTCATTTCCAAGTGACCACATAACAACGGATGGATGGTTTTTGTCACGCGCGATCATGTCCTTAATGACCTGTTCATGATGTTCACGGATAGGAAATGTCTCATAAGGATTGATTCCTGCTCCGGCACCGATCCCGACTGCCGGAACCTCGTCGATGATCACGATTCCTTCACGGTCGCACAGGCGGTACATTTCTTCCGCATATGGATAATGGCTGGTACGGAAAGAATTTGCATGCAGCCAGTGGATCAGATTGACATCTTTAACATCCAGACAGACATCCATACCCCGTCCATGAAATGCCGAATCCTCATGTTTTCCAAACCCTTTGAAATAAAACGGTTTTCCATTGATCAGAAACGAAGTCCCCTCCACGCGCACCGTACGCACGCCAAACGGCTCCTCATAATAATCATCACCGAACGTGACTGCTGCCGTATACAGATACGGTGTTCCCGGATATGGCTCCCACAGTTTTGCATCCGGTATCACGATCTCCCCGGAAGTGCCTTTTGCCTGTGCCACTTCATTTCCATTGGCATCTAAGATCTGCAGTACAACTTCCTGTCCATCTGTATCTGAAGTCTTAACCTGATAATTCACAATGCCATCTGTTCCACGGATATCTGTCACAAGCGTTACATCTTTGATATACGCCTTCGGTGTCGTATAAATTCTGACCGGACGGTTGATCCCTGCATAATTAAAGAAATCAAAATTAGGAAGATTCTGTGGTTTTCTCCAGCGTTTTGCAGCTTCAACTCCCGGCACTCCTGCATTGTCTGCTCCCATAAATGAGGTTCCCTCCTCATTTCCAACCGGAAGTGTGCTGTGATTAATGCGGTTATCCACAGCAACGACCAGTTCTGCACTCTCCCCTGCACATAATTTGTCAGTGATATCCACTTCAAATGGAAGAAATCCTCCTTTATGCTGTGTGAGCAATACCCCATTCAGATAAATTTTTGCAAAATGTGTTACTGCGTCAAAGCGAAGCACCAGTCTCTGTCCCTTGTAATAAGAAGGCACTGTAATATTTCTCCGGTAATACGCATAACCGTAATGATTCCGGTAAGCAATATCATCTTTCTGATCATTGTAAGATGCCGGAACTGCGATTGGCTCCATCTGCTCCGGCAATGTCACCGCATCCCCCGGTTCCTCCGTTGTCCCAAGTGCAAAATCCCACACTCCGTTTAAATCAATGATCCCACGAATCTTATTTTCCTGTGGATATAACATGTTACCCCTCCATTTCTGCCTTAATTAATCTCTCATACTCTGCGTCACTTAATTCCAACACCCCGCCGTGTCTTTTTTTCGTCCTGCCAAGATCATATTTTTCTTTTTCCAAAATCGTGAAATCACCCGATGACAGATCTTCCGTGATCATCGGCAGATACCCTTTTCCCTCGGCAAACTGGTCTGCGATCACACACCAGCTCCTGCCCTCCGGCAAAAGATAGCCCTCCGGGCCTTCCACGCCTTTTAATTTTTCAAAAACCGGGCAGGAGATCCGCTTAAAATCCCCGCGGAGACTGTCTGACTCCTCTAAGATCAGCCTGCTGTCGGTCTCATCCTTTGAGATCCGGTAATATTTTCCGTTACTCCTTAAAATCGTGGTATCGATCACATCCCGCTCACGTTCCATATACAAAAATGTATCCGAAAATGTGACAAAATCCTTTGTATAAGCGGCATAGATGCGGTGTTTTGCAGTCTCTTCCCCATCACATTTTACTTTGGATGCAAAAAAGACTAAAAATGCCTGTTCTTCCTCGTCAAACACAGCCTCCGGTGCCCAGACACAGCCAGCCTCACGGATGCCGACTGTATGGGCGCGCTCCTTTTCCCAGTGCACGAGGTCTTCTGATTCCCAGATGATGATATCCCTGCTGCCGCGCTCCTGCGCTGCCTGCCAGCCCTCACCCTTTTCGATTCGAAGATCGGTTGCGATCAGATAATAACGTCCATTCAGCGGATTTTTTACCGGAAACGGATCGCGCACGCCGCACTCGCCGATATGCGAATACAGCACCGGTTTTCCATCGTTTAGATCCGTCCAGTGCAGTCCGTCCCGGCTCACGGAAAAATAGATCTGCTCGCCGTCCTTCTGTTCCCCGGTAAAGTGTACAAATAAATATCCTGCCATACCCTGCTCCATTCATATTACTTGATTTTTATTTTCGTGGACACTCAGCCAATATCCGGCTCATCCTTCAACACGATCGTATCGCGGGTCTTTCCCTCTGTCTCAAATACGATGATCTCGTTTTCGCCCTTTTTCAGCAGCGGCGCCGGGATATAGAGTCTTTTCTGCGGTCCGATCTCCCAGAATCTTCCGATATTAAATCCGTTTACAAAGACACAGCCCTTTCCCCATCCCTCAAAATCCAGGAATGTGTCTGCTGTCTCGTCGATATCCACCGTAAAACGGTAAAATCCCGGCAGCCCTTCTTTGTATTCTTTGGAAAAGTCAACTTTTTCGATATTGTCGAGCGGCAGCGTGTACTGTTTCCAGTGGTTGTGCATATGTCCGTTGACCTGCACGCACTGACCGATGCCTTTTCTCTGGTGCTCCATGCGCGGTCCGAAATTGACACGTCCCATATTTTCCATCAGGATATCAAAATCTGCTCCCCTTTCAAATGTGACATCCAGCTCTTTTTCTTTTAAAAGTTCCAGATCGTACAGTGTTGTGACCGGTTTTTGATCCACAAAAATATTGGCACGGTCGTTTGCCTCCCACAGGCGGAGTTTTTCGAGTTTCTCCTCCGTATCTAATGTAGAATGATATAAAATATAGCCGTAATTCTGCCCCAGTTTTTCCATGCTCTGCGGAAAACTGCTCTCCACCGGAGTACTGAGGTCATCCAGCACCGAAAGCAGGCTTACCTTTTCTTTTGCCTGCAGTGTTCCATATGCCTTCCTTTTGATCTCAGTCGTAAATGTGACTTCCGGTATCTCTCTGTATTTTGCAATGACGTCGCGGTATCTGCGGTATTTTTCCGTGATCTGTCCATCTTCCGTCAATAGCGCATCATAGTCATACGATGTCACATCCGGGGTCAGCTCATCATAGTAGTTCGAGCCATTCATAAATCCAAAATTCGTACCGCCCTCAAACATATAAATATTGACATGACCGAGTTCTAACATTTTGTCGAGGTCCTTGACGCTCTCCTCCAGATTGCCTGTCATATGACCGCCATTTCCCCAGTGATCGAACCAGCCTACCCAGAACTCCGTGCACATTAATGGCCCGCCGTCCGTATATTTTTTCAGGACTTCAAAACGCTCCTCTGTCTTAGATCCAAAATTTCCGGTCGGCAGCGCGCCTTCTAAATGACCTCCGTTTAAGTTTTCTTCAAACGGTCCGTCCGAGGTGACAAGCGGGACAACGACACCGTCTTTTTGCATTTTATCTTTCATTGCAAGCAGATATTCCCTGTCGTTTGCATAATATCCGTATTCATTTTCGACCTGCATCAAAATGACCGGTCCGCCGTAATTGATCTGATACGGCACGATTTTTTTCAATAATACATCATAGTAATCCTGCACATGTTTTAAAAACGGCGGATAGGAAACGCGCAGTTTCATTCCATCTTCCGCTAACAGCCATGCCGGCAGTCCGCCAAATTCCCACTCCGCACAAATGTACGGCGACGGTCTTAAGATCACATATAACCCTAAATCCTGCGCAGTTTTTATAAAACGTTCTATGTCAAGCATGCCCTCAAAGTGGAATTCCCCTTTTTTCGGTTCATGCATGTTCCACGGGATATACGTCTCCACCGTATTGCATCCCATTGCCTTTAATTTTTCAAGTCTGTCCTTCCAGTACTCCGGAACGATTCTGAAATAATGAATTGCGCCCGATATGATCTGAAACGGTTTTCCATCCAGATAAAAATTGTCTTTGATCTCAAAATTTCCCATGTCATCTCTCCTCTTTTTCCAAAATGTTCCTTTTGTATCAGTTCCTTCCTATAACAAAAGGTGTTGATCCCCTATTTCTTAGAATCAACACCTTCTGTTCAATAGCGGCACATCATGCCTTTATTGTATACCTATTTGTATAATGCATCAAACTGTTCCTGCAGTGCTGCGGTTACTTCTTCAATACCAGCCTGTTTTAATGCTGCCTGCATCTCTGCAACGATCTCCTCTGCAGTTCCCTGATATTTACCATAAGAGATCTGTTTTGTATAGTTGGTATATACTTCGTTGATGTTATCGATCTTAGACTGGATATCATCAACTTCCGGTACAAACTGTCCATACGGATAATCGATCTTTAAGGAATCATACTCGCTGTAAAGTTTGTCAATTGCATCCCAGTTTCTTGTAGCGTCCCTGATTTCAAGATCGTCGTTACGTCCCCACCACCAGTTGGTCATACCGTTGATGTTGTCTGTGTCTGAGTTGTATCCCTCCGGAGTTGTGCGGAGTCCCTCATCGTTGATCTCGTAAGATACGCCTTCAATACCATAGCAGAGTAATCTGTAGCATTCTTCGTCATTTCTTAATAAATCATATACCATCAGTGCTCTTTCCGGGTTCTTGCTTGCTGCGGAAACTGCCATTGCACCGTGTGTGATGGAAAGTGCTACCACGTTTCCGGTCTCTTCTCCGAAGTAGAAGAAGCCTGACTCTGCATCCGGGTCATCCTGGTAAATGGTATTTGCCGGAGTTGCACTGCACAGATCTGTCCAGGTCTGTGTGTGGTGCTGCTCTGCTGCAACACGACCGATACGGTAATCATCACGGTTTGAGGAAGCGGTATTGTTCAATACGTCTGTCTTCCATACGCCGATGTTATCCCATTCTTTCATTAATTTTGCATACTCGACCATCATATCTGTGTCTGTGTATGCAGGTGTTGTGATCGTGTAAAGGTCATCTTTTGTACCGCCCCATAATGCGCCTGAGCAGATACCGTCGATTGCAACAAAATTGCTGTGGGAGGTGATCCAGCCGTTTGCCATCTGAGCATACTGTGTACCGTCAGAATCCCATGGAATGATATCCGGATAAGTTTCTTTTACATATTTAAAGTAAGTTGTCAGGTCTTCCCAGCTCTTGACACCATCTGTCAGTCCTGCTTCTTTTGCCCAGTCAAGACGATAGATAAATCCATGGTTGGTCCACTGTGCGTAATTATCCTCCGGGATCAGATAGATCGAGCCGTTATATTTACACAGATCCCAGTGATCCTGGCTTACGCTCTCCCATGTCTTTGGTGCGTAGGTCTTTAACATATCCTCGGAAAGCTCTAAGAATGCTCCGTTCTTTGCGTTTGGCCAGGCATCGAGCCAGTCAGATGCAGTTCCGACAAGGTCGACAGAACCATCCATCTGTGCCAGTGTCAGGTTGTAGTTGGAGAGATAATCGGTCCATCCGATGTAATAAATCTCAAGTTCTGCATTTACTTTTTCGGTCAGGATCGCATTCAGTTTTTCTAACATCTCATCAAGACGCTCTGCTTTCTGTCCATCCGGTTTATCACCGGTCACCATATAAGTGATCACTACATGTTCGGATGTGTCAATGTCACCACTACTTGTCGTTCCCCCTGCTTCCGTAGTGGATGCACTGTTTTCCGATTTTGCTGCATTTCCTGTTGTGGAAGAATTGCTTCCTCCGCCACAGGCTGTGGCGCCAAGTAACATTGTACCTGCGAGTAACATTGCCCCAAGTCTCTTAAATCTTTTCTTCATACCATACCCTCCATATGATTTATTTTTGCAGCAGATCTGTCTTTCCCTAAGACAAATCTGCTTTTATTATGACTCTGCCCCATGCAGAGTGATAATCGTATCGATCAGCCTTTTACGGCTCCAACGGTAATACCGCTGATGAAATATTTCTGAACGAATGGATACAGGAAAATGATCGGTCCGGTTGCAAGGATCGCATTTGCCATCTTGATTCCCTCGGTCGGGATATCTGCTAACGATACATACTGTCCTGCAACGGAGTTTTTGAGCTGATCCATTTTATTTACAACTTCATATAATGTATACTGTAACGGTTTTACATCCACTTTCGAGCTTAAGAAAAGTGATGACTGATACCATTCATTCCAGTATCCCAGTGCAAGGAATAATCCGATCGTCGCAAGTGCCGGTTTTAACATCGGAAGGATCAGTGAAACAAAGATCTTCATATCCCCCGCGCCGTCGATCTTGCCGGACTCTGTGATCTCATGCGGGATCGCCTTCACAAAGTTTTTCATCATGATGATCAGCCACGGTGACATCATAAGCGGTAATAAAACTGCAAAATAGCTGTCCTTTAAGTGGTAAGTCTGTGTCATCAGAAGATAGTACGGTGCAAGTCCTGCGGAAAACAGGCTTGTAAAATATATGTAGAAAGAAATTCCGTTGCGGAACGGGAAATCTTTTCTCTGTAATGCGTAGCCTGTCATTGCTATGATCGTCAGTCCGATCGCTGTACCGACCACCGTCAGGATGATCGTGAGCAGATAAGATTTCCAGATACCACCGCTCTTGCAGACCATCTCATAAGCCGCCAGTGTAAACTGTTTCGGAATCAGCTGTACACCTTCTGCACGGATCACTTCTTCTGCCGTAAACGAGCTGCCAAGGATCAAAAGGAACGGGAATACACACGCAACTGCATAGATCGTGATCACTACATATCCAAATCCCCGTACAATCTTATCAGAAGCTCCAAGTTTTACTTTATTGCTGTTATTTTTCTTCATAGTCGACCTCCATAGATATTAAAACAGGGAATAATCCGGTTCAATTTTCTTAACAATATAGTTCACGACCATAACGATCACAAAACCAACGACTGACTGATACAGACCGACTGCCGACGCTGTCGAGAAGTTAAAATCTGTCATCGTAGCCCTGTAAACAAACGTCTCAATAATATCTGTCGTGTCATATAATAAGGAGTTCGTACCAATGATATTGTAGAACAATCCGAAATTACCTTTTACGATGCCGCCCAATGCAAACAGTAACAGGATGATCACGGTAGGTTTTAAACTCGGGAGCAATATGTAACGGATCCTCTGAAATGCATTTGCTCCATCGACCTTGGATGCCTCTATCATCTCTGCGTCAATTCCGCAGATGGATGCGAAATATACAACGGAGTTGTAACCTGTCTGCTGCCACAGATAAATGATAACCAGCAGTACCGGCCATACATGCGGATCGCTGTAAGGTCCCCATTTTTCAATTCCAAGTTTGGTGAGGATTTCATTTACAAATCCGGTATCATAGTTTAACAGGTTGAATACCAGCACTCCGACCAATACCTGTGAAATGAAATATGGAAGAAACATCATCGTCTGTGATACTTTCTTGAACCATTTACATCTCATTTCATTTAAAAGGATCGCTACCACGACCGCAAGTAAATTTCCAAGAAGGATAAATGCCAGATTATATAAAATTGTATTTTTCGTCAGTGATAAAATTTTTCCTGATTCCCAGAGGAACTCAAAATTCTGTAACCCTACAAATTTGCTTCCAAAAATACCATCGCGGTAATTGTATTTAACAAACGCAACATAGATTCCTGGCAATGGCATATAGTTAAATGCAAAGAAAAAAATCATTGCCGGGACACACATCAGTGTCAGTACACGGTACTTCCAGAGTTTCTGCCAGAAGTTTAGTTTTTTGCCAACCTGTTTTGCAACACCGTTCTCCTTTTTCATATATTTTCCCCTCTCCAATGTTTTCTTGAAACCGGTTTCAAAACCTTGTAAAAACAAAGCACTTATATTTTTCACAAAACTGTCTGCCATCTTCCATAAGGTGTAATATTTTTTGATCTTAAGTGTCAGAAACGCCTTTATATCTTCTTTTTTGCATGTTTCCCGCACTTATCTTACACCTTTGCTGTGTAAACCCCATCCATGCAGCCGGCTTTTACACCAGTTGTGTATTTTATAGTGCTTTTTAATTTGAAACCCTTTTCATATTGTTATATTACAATACATATTATGAGTTGTCAACAGGTTATTTTACTTTTTGTACATATTTATTTCACATTTATTTTATTTTTCCGTCATTCTAACGGATTTTACCGTTTTAACTCCGCTACGGATTCTCTGATGATCAGAGTCGGTGTCACTTTCTGTACCTCCGGCACTTCTTTTCCGGCAATCTTATCTAATGCGGTGTCAACCAAAAGCTTTCCAAATGCTTCATAATCATAGGAAATACTGCTCAGCCTTGGTATGACGGTATCTACGATAAACGTATTATCAAAACTGATGAGGGAAATATCCTCCGGGATCCTAAGTCCATGCTCTTTGATGGAACGCATCACACCCACTGCACTGTAGTCGTTGATCGCGATCACCGCCGTGGGAAGTGTCTTATTTCCCTGAAAGAGTGCCTCGAACCCCTGATAACCGCCCTCAATCGAATAATTGGAATTGATCACATAGCGCTCACGGTAGGTCAGACCGTTCTTTCGCAGCAGACTTCGGTAGCGGATGCGCTTATCGTAAGTGGATTTCATCTCCTCGACTCCGCCGATCAGTGCGATTCTTCTATGTCCTAAACCGATCAGACATTCCATGCTCTGGTTCATGCCCTCCGCCTCGTCGATCGTGACCTGGCAGCACTCACCGCCCTCCACCTTTCCTGTTGTGATGACCGGGATGGATTCAGCGACACGGTTGATCAGATCTGCGTATTCCGGCTCCGTGACAAGGCTGTCTGATTTTCCCCCGATAATGATGATCGCATCCATACGCATGTCAAACATTTTCTGGATATATTCCACCTCGAGATCCGGATTGCTTAATGTTCCGCAGATCATCGGCACATACCCGCGCGCAATGATCTCCTTCTCACAGTTTTCCACCATGGATGAATAATAAGGATTGACCAGATCTGCAGCAAGCACACCGATGACGTTCGTTTTCGTCTTGATCAGTCCCTGCGCAAGCGCGTTTGGCCTGTAATCATATTTGCGGATCACTGCTTCCACACGCGCTCTCTTTTCCTCGCTCACCCTCGCATTTTTTGTCATGACTCTCGACACTGTTGCCGGTGAAACTCCCGCTTCCTGTGCAATTTTATAAATATTTAACTCACTGCCCATCGGCCATCCCCCTTAAAAGTCATATTTGAAAACGTTTTCAAGTTAATTTTATCGGGATTTTGCAGGTTTGTCAATATAGGGTCAGATTCTTTTTTTCGTCCATTTTCGTGAGCGGAAACGGATAAAAAAGATACTTCCGCGGAACATCTCATCGAGCATGAACGCGATCCAGCATCCTGCCAGTCCCATCCCAAGGCGTATCCCAAGCAGATATGCAAACAAAATGCTGACGCCCCAGCAGGAGATCACGGCGATGACCATCGGGAAGAACACATCCCCCGCTCCCCGGAGTGAATTGTCCTCAACATGGTTGAACGCGCGCCCGATCTCCACGAAAATATCAATGAAAAAGATCACTCCCGTCATCCCGATGATTTCCTCACTCTGCGTAAATAAATGCATCAACGGTCTATGGCAGAGAAAGATCAGAACCGAAAGCACGATATTTAAGCTGACCGCGATTTTTAACACCTGCTGGTTCAGCCGGTATGCCTTTTCATACTCCTTTGCACCCGTCATCCATCCCATCAGGATCGCGGTGGAAAGCCCGAGTGACATTCCGGTCACATAGACATAAAACACGATGGATGAAACATAGATCTTTGCGGTGAGCGCCGCTGTTCCAAGCACCGCCAGGATCGAAGTTGACACGATCTGTGAAAAGGAATACGACAGGGAACTGATCCCTCCCGGCAGTCCGATCTTTAAGATTCCACCCACGCAGGATAATGTCTTTAAATTTTTCGAGGCAAAATCAAGATGCAGTCCGCAATGGAACAGAAACCAGACGCCAAGCAAAAGCGCCGTCCCATGACTTGCCACGTTTGCCATTGCGATACCTTCCACGCCCTCCGGCACAATTTTCATCGGCTGGAAAATCACAACGTAATTTAACACTGCATTCACGATATTCATAAACAAAGATACTGTCACTGCAAGTTTCGGTTTTCCATAGCTGCGCAGTACCGCGGAGATGGCGGAAATAATGCCCTGCAGCACGGAAAACCCGATGCAGATGCGAAAATATATCACCGCCATCTCATACACCGATGTTTCCAACTGCATCGGACGCATGACTGCACCTGCAAAAAATGCCAGTATCGTTCCTAAGATCAGGCTGATCGCGCCTCCGCACACAATGGAGGTAAACGCTGCATCGGACGCTCTTTTTTCATCTCCCGCCCCCAGTCTGTGGCTGATAACAACCGATGCGCCGCCGCTGAATACCGCATAAAACGTGTACAAAAATCCGATCACCTGGTTTGCCGCACCGACTGCTGCGACCGCATCATCCGCATAATGCCCAAGCATCAGCGTATTGACCGTACCGGTCATATTCATCAAAAGCTGTTCAATAAACAACGGGATAAACAATCCTTTCAGCGTCAGCGTTCCCTCTGCCGTAGTAACGCTGGTGCAGTCTGCATCAATCCATTTCCACTTCAAGATGCATTCCTCCTTTTTCTGCTATGCAGTTCTTTTGTGCTATGCTGTCTGTCTCTGAAATTTCTACACGGATCTTTCCCTTTTTTATTCTTCTCACATAGATCATGAGCCTTCCGTCCTTTGTCTTTCTCGCATTTTCCGCATATGGAGTCACATCCGACAGATCCCCGTTCTCGATCCCTGCTAACATGCCTGCCCCGCTCACAGCCACACGCAGTTTTTTATCATCCCAGACAACCTTCTGTCCGTTTTGATCCACAAGTGTGAGCGCGATCTGATAGAGATATCCGTTTTTCTGTGTCTCTTGGAAAGGAATCTCCTCCGGCTGATAGACCTCTGCTTTGATGCCAGCAGCGTTCTGCGTGGTAAGCAGTCTCTCCTGTTCTATGATATTTCCGTTTTCATCATAACCGCTTGCCTCAAGGATCCCTGCCTCCCAGAGTACCTCAAAACGATATGCACCGTCGTCGTTGTAGCCGATCTGTCTGCCAGCCTCTTTTCCATTGATAAAAACAGCTGTCTCCGGCAGATTTGAGTAACACATTACGATGACTTTTTCTCCGGCTTTATAATTCCAGTTTTCCTGACACGGAATCCACTCGGCAGACTCCTCACTCCACAGTCTTGTGGCAAGGTAAAGCTGAGGTTCTTCACACCACAACGATTTTCTGCGGTAATATCTTGCCTTTTCAAATCCGGCGCAGTCCAAAATTCCGGCTCCCGATCCATGAATTGGCCAGCCATGTGCCTCCCCTAAATAATCGATCCCTGTCCACAAAAACTGTCCGCTGATATAGTCGTTTGATTTTACCGCATCCCATGCCTCATAGCTGTGTCCGTTTTCACTCCCTAAAAACGGGATCTGTGGGAAATCTCTGTGGTCGGCTTCGTAATACTGCTCCTTATAGTTGTAGCCTGCCACATCCAGATGCTCTAATATGCCAAGTTTTGCAGACAGCTCCGGGTAGGCAAGTGCCATGGTGACCGGACGGCTCTTATCTTCACTCTTTACAATACGGGAAAGTTCTTCGGCGATCGGAAGCAGTCTTCGCATGTCCGGTTTTGCCGGATCATACTGCCGTTCTGCCGCCGGTTTATTCGCGTCGTTATTTCCGGTCATCTCCATAAAACTCGGATGACAGTACGGATCGTTCGGATAGTCGATTTCATTTCCGATGCTCCACAAAATGATGGACGGATGATTGCGGTCACGCCTTACCATGGCGCGCAGATCCTTTTCGTGCCATTCCGGGAAATCTTCAAAATAACCCTGGTGTTTCGGCGGATAGACATTGTGTCCCGTGGACCATTTGTTTTTTGCATTTTCCCACTCGTCAAACGCCTCATCCATCACAAGAAATCCCATCGTATCGCACAGCTCATACAGTTCCGGCATATGCGGGTTGTGGCTGCACCGGATCGCATTACAGCCACATTCCTTTAGTTTTGCAAACCGTCTGTGCCATACTTCCTTTGTCACCGCAGCGCCGAGACAGCCGGCGTCATGATGCACACAGACACCTTTGATTTTCATCGGCACACCGTTTAAGAAAAATCCCCGGTCCACGTCAAATTCTGCCACACGGATCCCTACCTTCTGTTTATCTGCAAGATAAGATATTTTCTTTCCATCCTCGTCCGTTGTCTCATACCAGGTTTCCATCCCATAGAGATCCGGGTGCTCCGGCGACCAGCACTTCGGATCACGGATGGTGCCATGCATGCTGCAGGATACCGTATTTCCTGCCGGGATCTGTACCTGTTCTTTCCACTCTGCCACAGGTGTTCCCTGCGGATCAGACAGTTTTGTGCAGACCACACATGTTTTCTGCTCCTTCGTCTGGTTGCATATCTCATGACGGATACTGACTGCCGCCTGCACTGCTGTAAGTCCTTTACCATCGGCCACAAGTTTCTCTGTCACAAACGTCACGCCATATTCTGCCGGATGCACCTGTTCTTCCACCACAAGAGTGACTTTCCGCGTGATCCCGCTTCCCGTGTACCATCTCGAATCCGCAATGTCCGTGTGCGTCACTTTCACACTGACCACATTTTCCTGCTCCCCAAAATGTGCGATCTCAGAGATATCATAGGAAAATCCGGTGTAACCATACGGGTGTTTTCCCTGATAATAACTGTTGACCCACACCTGGCTGTTTTTATACACACCGTCGAATACCAGACGGATCGCTTTCCCCTGATATTCCTCTGGCAGATAAAAATGCAGCCGGTACCAGCCGATCCCGCCTGTGAGATATCCGGTGCCGCTGGAATATTGTTTTGAAAACGGATAAGCCACTGCCCAGTCATGCGGCAGCATGACACGCTCAAATGCACGATCGTCATATCCCTGATACCATACCTCCTCACATTCTCCAAAATGAAACTTCCATCCCTCATTTAATAACAGTTCTGTTTTATTCATAATCATAAAAAATACCTCCATTTTTTACTACGGTCTATGTTTTCTTTTAAACACATCATAGTAAAAAACAGAGGTATGATACAATGGAGAATAGTGACACATTTTGTCTTTTAGCGACTTTTCATGATTTATTTTTTGACAGGGAATCTGCGTAGGCGCGCGGTGACATCCCGACATTGCGCTTAAACACTTTGCTGAAATAATATTCATCCGGGTAGCCGACCTTCTGGCCTATCACCCCGGTATGCATCGTCGTCTGCGCGATCAGACGCTTGGCATGTTCCATGCGGACTGCCGTCAGATACTGGAAAATGGTCTGTCCGGTTACGCGCTTAAAGATGCGGTTCATGTAATCAAAATTGCCGTCAAACTCCTCCTCTAGCCGCTCCCCCGAAATGTCTGCCGCATAAGACGCATTCAGCCATTCCTGTATTTTCTGGACTTTATAATAGCTTTCCGGGAACCCGCCTGCAGTCCTTTCGCGTTCCGCTGTCGCAAAACAGCGCGCGATCTCGATCAACGCCTCCTGTATCCGGCAGGCACAGAGAATCTTGTGATTCTCAAACGTGCTGTAATCCTCCGCGATCGCCTGTTTGATCAGCTCATCAATGTGGATCTGATCGGTGATTTTTTTGATATGCCAGTATTTCGGCAGCCAGATCTTGCTCTCATCATAACTTCCATAAGGCTCACACGACTCCTTTGCCATCGCCTTTCTCCGGCGTTCAAACTGCTGCCTGGCGACTTCCTCTTCTTTTGCATCGATCAGTTCCATCTCCCCATGCATGAAATGTACATAATAATAATTGCAGGTCGTCGCCTTTGTTCCCTCATGCGTGCGATCCTTATCCAGCAGACAGACATCCCCCGGCTTTAAGATCAGAGGCTTTCCGTCCTCAAGCAGATGCATCTCCCCGTGCCGGATAAAATATAAGATCTGTTCTCCCGCCCTGCGTTTCCTGTGGACATAAGGCGGTCTTATCTCTGTCTCATCCACAAAATTTACCTTCGGGAGCATCTGCGCATTTATCCTGTAAAATTCCATCTCTTCCCCTTTACCAGTAGATCTGCCAGTCTTTCTGCAGCCTCGTCAGCGCCTCCATGTAAAAATAATCGCCCCAGCTATTGCACTCATCCACACCGCACGGATTGCAGGTATTATACGGCGAACGGTTCGAATATGTGCTGTGCAGTACGATCCCGTTGGATTTTTCAAAATCTTTTACCGCATAGTTCCGGTATACAGAACCAATAAATTTTTCCGCAAGATCCCGGTAAAATGCCGCCTCCTCATCATATAAGTATTTTGCCATCTCAAGCATTCCGCACGCTGCAATGGAGGCGGAGGAAGAATCCCTCGGCTGTGCATCACCATCCGAAAACTCCAGATCCCAGTACGGTACGAGATCTTTCGGCAGATGCTCTATATAATATTTACTGACACCACGGAAAATATATTTGTATTCCTCTCTTTTTGTATAGCGGTATGCGAGTGCCGTTCCGTAAATTCCCCACGCCTGGCCTCTCGCCCAGGCAGAACCGTCCCGGTAGCCCTGACAGGTTGCCCCGTGATCCGGATTTCCAGTTACCGGATCAAAGAAAAATGTATGCCAGGTCGAAAAGTCCGGGCGGATCACATTTTCAAGTGTGGTATGTACATGCCGGTCAGCGATCTGACGGTAACTCTCATCTCCCGTTTCCTGTGACGCCCAGTAAAGCAGCGGTACGTTGAGCAGACAGTCTATGATCAGCCTGTAATTTTCCGGCTCTCCCATAGCGCCCCACGCCTGGATAAATTCTCCCTTTTCCTGAAAACGGCTCTTTAACTGGTCTGCCGCAAGGAGCGCCGCTCTTTTTCCCGTCCCGGAACCGGTCAGCTTATAACCTGCGACACAGGATGGTGTATACAAAAATCCCATATCATGATGATCCACACAGATCTTCTGCTCGATCCGGTGCAGGAAATCCTGCATCTGGATCTCTGCCGCCTTTAACAGAACGTCCCCCCCGCCATATTCATAGGCAAGCCAGATCTCCCCCGTCCAGAATCCCGTCGTCCACTCCACGTTGTCGATTGGACGGTAAAATCCATTTTCACTGTATGCATTCTGAAATTTTGTCGTAAATTCCGGCAGAACACGCTTTACCTGCATGCAGGCAGATGCCAGCGCATCCTCGCGCTCCTCTTTTGTAATCGGCATAACGCCTTTTAAATTATTCTTTGTCTTCTCTGATAACTGCATATTCTTCCCCCATTTTCTTTTCAACAATGATTTTTTTCCCTTTCACCGGTACACAGAGCCGAAACTCCCTGATTTTCTCCGGGATGTGCGGTGTCCAGTAATATCCATCCTTCTCTGCCGCATCGATATGTACCCCCGCGATCTCCTCGATCAAAATCGGGACCGGTGCAGATGCCCAGGGGTGGCACAGGCTGGTATTCCATTTCTGGTCTTTCCCCCATGCCTCAAAACAGGTCGTTGCACCCTCGCGCAGCATGTTGACCCATCCGTGTTCCCCCTCATTAACCAGCAGCTCATACACCGTATCGTACTGTCCGCGTTCTGCAAACACACGCAGTACAAAATAACTCAGCATCACGCCGCAGGAAAATCCCTTCTGTTCCATAAATGTCAGTATTTTCTGTTCATCCGCTTTGGGAAGTAAATGAAAGTACATCGCATAAACATTCGAATGCAGTGCCGCGTGGCTGCTCGTCTCGCTGTCCGCTAAAATTCCTGTCTTTTCTCGGTAAAAAGCGTTCCGGTATGCTTTTTTAATTTCTTTCGTCTGATACGGCATTTCCCTTCCACAGATCTCTGCCAGCGTATTCTGTGTCTCCATCGCCCCGATGTAGAGTGCATTGATCACATTATGGCAGCCTGGCGCCACCACAGGTCTCGTCAGTGGAAAATCATATCCATCCCGCAGATTTTCCGGCCAGTCCACAAGATTCCATTTGTCAGCGACCTGCTCTAACAGACCGTCCTCCCTCGCATACTGCGAAAAATGTTTTAAAATCCCATCTGCGATTCCATAATAACGGTCCACCGTCTCTTTCTCCCCGGTAAAACGATAATACAGCAAAAGGAGCTGCGAATACAACAGTGAAAAATCTGCGATCTCCTGCATCAGGCCGCCCGGCGCAACCGCAAGCAGTCCCGGACAGACTCTCGCTGTCTGTGCGAACTGATTGATGCATTTCAACAGCATATCCGTCTTTCCAGTCAAAAGTATCTGCGCGTGCGCCGTCACGACCGCATCCCCTAAGTACTGACCTTTTTCCCTTGTCGGGCAGTCCACATAATTCTCCTGTGTTCCAAGCCGCACCGTATTTTTACAGATCCGAAAAATATTTTCCAATGTTTTCTCCTCTGTCTTTAACTCACACAGTGACTCACCCATCGGATAATGCCTTACCAGAAAACGGATATCTGACAGTTTAACGCCCCCGTCCGGCACGATCTTAATATACCGGAATCCCTTGTAATCATACGGATCAAACTCACATCTGCCATCCGCCAGCGTCCAGATTTCTCTGTAACAGCAGTTGCACCGCATGTCATAGCGCACACTGCCCTTCCCGTCCAGTTCCTCCCCGTAAAACAACTTCACCTGATCGCCGTCTTTCCCCTCCGCGGTGAGCAGGATCATGCCTGTGATCTCCTCGCCCGCATCCAGAAGCATCGAACCATCAGGATCTTGTCTTATCACGGACGGTGTGATCTGATGTATGTGACCGTTATGATCTGCACACTTGTGCTCTAGCTTTGCCGGTTCCAATGGCTGTACGGCATCAGAGTGCAGCTTTGTCGGTTCTAGTGGATGCTCATTACCAGCGTGCAGCTTTATAGTCCCCAACTGATATTCCATGTAAGAGAGCATCTCCGTCGGCTGCTTCGTCAGCGTGTAATCTGCCCACACCGCCGGAACGGGTTTCTCCCAGCCGTCCGCATCAAACCCGGTATTTTTCCACCCATACGGGTATTTCCGGCTGTCAAAATTTTCTAAAAACTGTGTCTCGTATCCGACTGTCTCTCCCTCATAACAGTCCGTTTTCAAAAAGCAAAAAGAAACCGGTATCTCCTTTCCCTTTTCATCCCACAGCTCCGCCGCAAAGGCAAAACGCAGATCCCCGCTGTTCCACACACGGTTCACAAGTCCCTGATAATACAGATGGAGTGCCAACACATGCTCCCCGGCAGCAAGTGTCCCCAGTTCCAAAACATTGTAATAATACTTCGTATGATATGCCGCGGCAGGTCCTTCCCCCATAAACGCTCCATCCAGATATGCCTTATAATGGTCATCGGCTGTGATCTTACAGAAAATCTTCTGTGCACGCTCTAAAGTAAAATACCCGCGCACAAACACATGGACATTCTGAAATTCTGCCGTTTTCCTGCCTTCAACAGACGGCTGTACCTGTTCCTTATGAAACAGATTAAGAGGCACAGCATCAGCAAACTCCGGTATGGTGAGCCATCTGGCATCCCATGACTCATTTTTCTTAACTTCCTCTCCCATATTTTCCCCCATAATATATTTTCCAATAAGTAAGCAAAAACAGGACGTCCTACGACGCCCTGTCATTTTTATTTATTCTTCTGATACTTCCTCAACTTCAAGTCCCAGTTCTTCCAACTGTTTTTTATCCACGATACCAGGTGCCTGTGTCATCAGACAGGATGCGTCTTTTACCTTCGGGAATGCAATGACATCACGGATAGAATCTGCGTGTACCATATGCATGACCAGACGGTCAAGTCCATATGCTAATCCTGCGTGTGGCGGAACACCGTATTTGAATGCATCTAACAGGAATCCGAACTGCTCATGTGCGCGCTCTTTCGTAAAGCCGAGCACCTCAAACATCTTCTCCTGAATATCATCCTGATGGATACGCACGGAACCACCGCCAAGCTCTGTACCGTTTAATACGATATCATATGCCTTTGCACGGACACTGCCCGGATCAGAATCGATCTTATCCCAGTCCTCTTCCATCGGCATGGTAAATGGATGATGCATTGCCATAAAACGGTTTTCCTCATCAGACCACTCTAACAGCGGGAATTCTGTTACCCATAAGAAATTGTACTGGTTTGGATCGAGCAGATCTAACTCTTTTGCAAGTTCAAGACGAAGTGCACCAAGTACGTTCCATACGATCTTGTTTTTGTCTGCTGCAAATAATAATAAGTCTCCCGGCTCTCCCTGCATTGCAGATACAAGTGCCTTTAACTCATCCTCTGTCATGAATTTTGCAAAGGAAGATTTATAGGTGCCATCCTCGTTCACTGCAAGGTAAGCAAGTCCTTTTGCACCGTAGCCTTTTGCAAATTCCACCAGTTTGTCGATCTTTTTACGCGGCATGCCGGCTTGTCCCTTTGCGTTGATACCGCGGACAGAACCACCGTTTTCAAGCGCTCCTGTAAATACAGAAAATCCGCATCCCTCTACGACTTTGGATACATCACAAAGCTCCATGCCAAAACGTGTATCCGGCTTATCGGAACCGAAACGATCCATTGCTTCCTGCCATGGCATTCTTGGCAGTGGAAGTGTCACATCCACACCGATTGCTTCTTTAAAGATATATTTGAGCAGTCTCTCGTTGACATCAAGTACATCCTCTACATCTACGAATGCAAGCTCCATATCTGCCTGTGTAAATTCAGGCTGACGGTCTGCACGCAGATCCTCATCACGGAAGCATCTTGCGATCTGGAAATAACGGTCATAGCCAGAGCACATTAAAAGCTGTTTGTAAAGCTGCGGTGACTGCGGCAGTGCATAAAAATGTCCCGGATGAACACGGCTTGGTACTAAATAATCTCTTGCACCTTCCGGTGTTGACTTACATAACATTGGAGTCTCGATCTCAAGAAATCCCTCTTTTGCCATAAAGTCACGCATCAGATAAGCTACTTTACTGCGGAGCATCAGGTTTTTCTGGATATCCGGTCTGCGCAGGTCTAAGTAACGGTATTTTAAACGGACTTCGTCTTTTGTCTGGCTGTTCTCCTCGATCTGGAATGGAGGTGTCTCTGCTTCAGATAAAATACGGATATCCGTTGCGATCACTTCGATATCACCGGTCTTTAACGCCTCGTTCACCGCTGCGGAACGTTTTTCCACTTTTCCGGTTACAGCGATCACGAACTCACTTCTTAAACGCTCTGCCTTCTCATATCCCTCTTTACCAACGCTCTCCTCGTTAAATACGAGCTGCAAGATACCGGAACGGTCTCTTAAATCGATAAAGATCAGACTTCCTAAATTTCTTCTCTTCTGTACCCATCCCATGACGGTTACAGTCTCACCGATGTTCTGATTTGAAACCTCGGTACATCTATGGCTTCTGTGTAAGCCTTTCATTGATTCTGCCATTACTGCAATCCTCTTTCCTTTTTACTTATTAAAAAACTCAATGATCTCAAAGAGATCATTCACTCTGTCAATGAACTTTATTTATTGAAAAACTCAATGATTTCTTTATATCCCTCGGCGTCTAATTTTTCCTTCTGGAATTTTTTATTCTTATTCATACGAACAACAAGCACCTGTTTGCCTGCAGCACGTTCTTCCTGTGCTTTTCCGATGATCTCGCCAAGTTTCTCTGCCGGGCATCCCTTTTCGATCAGGTATGCAACTTTCGGGCGCTGGGTCGGTACGGTAAATCCGCTCTCCATCAGAAGAAGGATGATACGCTCAAATCCGATGGAAAATCCACATGCCGGCACATCCTGTCCGGTAAATTTACCAACCATCTTGTCGTAACGTCCACCGCCGCCGCAGGCTGCGCCAAGCTCCGGCATGGAGATCTCAAAAATGGTTCCGGTATAGTAGCTCATACCACGAACCAAAGTCGGATCAAATACCATTTTAAAGGAAGCCGCCTTTGCCCCCTCCACGGTATCGATGATCTCTAAAAGATTGCGCTCCACCTCAGGATCTAAATATCCCTCCAAGGTCTTTGCAAGGTATTTGATGCCGTTTTCTGCTTCCTCAACACCTTTAAAAAGTGCAAGGTATTTCTCGATCGACTCTTTTGCATAACCCTCTTTTTCAAGTTCCTCTGCCACACCGTCAAGTCCGATCTTGTCCATTTTATCTAAAATAATAAATACGGTATCAAAATCTTCCTCTGCAAATCCACTGTATGCCGCCATCGCTTTTAAGATACGGCGCTCATTGATGCGGATCTCAAAATTCTTAAATCCGAGTTTACCGATCGTGGTTGTGGTTGCTAAGATCAGCTCGATCTCTGCAAGATTCGTCGGCTCTCCGATGATATCGATATCGCACTGCATAAACTGACGGTAGCGTCCACGCTGCGGACGGTCAGCTCTCCAGACATTTCCCATCTGGATTGCCTTAAACGGAGACGGAAGATCATTTGCATTATTTGAATAAAAACGAACCAACGGAACGGTCAGATCATAACGCATACCAAAATCAACTAAATCCGCTTCTTCTTTTGCTTCAGCGACTTTCAACTTTTCGCCGCGCTTCATTACCTTAAAAATCAGTTTTTCATTTTCTCCACCCTGCTTATTGCTCAGGTTTGCAATATTTTCCATGCAAGGTGTCTCGATCGGTGTAAAACCGAAACTGCGGTAAGTCTCTTTGATGACTTGCTGCACATAATCCCGGATCTGCATCTCTTCCGGTAAAATATCTTTCATGCCGTTGACCGGCTTTTTACTTAATGCCATAAAATTTCCTCCATCTTATGCCTAATATCCTTTGCCTATTATACGTTTCACGGTTGTATACGTCAAGAACTGTCCTGTGTACAGTACAAAAAATCTTATTTTTATGTTACTTCAATGTCATTTCGTTAAGTTACAGGGTTAGCCCCTAACTGGTTGTCTAATCCAAATTTTTTCAAAAAAGTTACCAAAATTGAAGAGTTGTCAAAACAGTACCTGATGAACACCACTACTTTGAAATCCGTTTTCAAAGCAGTCTATGGAATGCCCATCGCTTCTTACATGAAAGAATACCGTATGAAGTTGGCATCGAATATGCTGTTGCAGGAAGATAAATCTATTTCGGAACTTGCCGCCGCTGTGGGATATAAAAGCCAAAGTAAATTTACATCGGCCTTCCGAGATATATTTCAGATATTACCTACTGCATATCAGAAACTGTATCATAATTAATAATTTTGATACAAAACTGCACCCACAATATCCCTGAGTGCAGTTTTGTATCAATCAATATTCTAATGTTTCTCCATTAAGTGGAATATCCGGAACAAGTATCCTATACAAATGCACTTGCAAACGCTTGAAATTATAGGATTTAAGGAGTCTGTGAAGAAATCAAATACATAGCACTGTAAAATCAAAGTAAATATTTCGATCAACAGAACCTTTTATGACAACATCTCTTTCACACAAGTACTTCGATAATCACTTGGTGATATTTTATATCTTTCTTTAAATACTCGGTTAAACGTTCTCTGACTTTCAAATCCACTATCCAGACAAATATTTGTAATAGAATCACTCGTATTTTCCAAACGATGGCATGCATAGTTCAGCCTTGCATCGTTAAGATATTGATTAAAGTTTCTATGGAATGTCTTGGAAAAGAGTCTGGATAAAACATATTTGCTCACGCCCAGGTCTTTTGCCATCTCTTCCAACGAAAACTTCTTCTTGAAATTTGCTGATATATAGGAAACTGTCTGGTAAATAAGATTGTTGCTCCCCACACTGCTCTTTTCTACCAAATTTAATTTTCCTATGCAGCGTGCCAACACAATTTGAAGATATGCCTGTGTAACAGTAATATCCGACTGTTCTGTCTCTAAAATTGCATTTATAACCCTATATACCTCCGGTTCAACCTTTTCCGCTTTGATGATTGGGTATTCAGGAGCCATGGATTGCATGATATCTGCAAATTTGGCTATCGCAAATGGCGATGCAATCAGATAAGTCGCTTTATTTACACCGGGTGTCAGTACCTGATAGTGATGAATAACATCTGGAAATACAAAGCCTATATCTCCTTTTTCCATATGGTATAGTTCCTGTCCGACACCAAGTTCTAATGATCCACTTGTTACACAAACGATCTCCAGTGCATTATGAAGATGTGGTTCAATATGTTTTGACTTCCTATTTATTGCTATAATCTCCTCTTTTGTGTCAACATATTTTAACTGCATGAAATACTCCCCTTTGCAACATTTGTCTATATCTTCTTTCGATTTGGCAAGCAATCCTTTTACACCTATCTTATAATCAACTTGTAAATAAGGAAAGGAGGAATTGCAAATGAGCAACCTAAAAAAATATCTGAATGACCTTTTAGTATTCTACACTGAATATTTTGAGCATCCTTACCATGTATAAATACTAAAAGGACTATTTATAGAAAAAAGCACTGTCTCATCGAGCAACGACCAGACAACGCTTTCTCCTGTCAATTCTAATTTATGTCTGATGCATCTGTTACTTCATCTGCAGCAATTCCTTTTTCTGCTTTCAGTTTTTTATTTGCATCTTCTACATTCATTCTTGAAAGTACAAACATAATCAATACATCAAAGATTAACGGAAGCCAAAGATACATGAACTGCATCATATCAAGTGCAGACTGTGGCTGAGTTGCATTTGTTCCGACATATCCACTGAACTCAAGCATCCATCCAACAACAGCGGTTCCAATACCTCCACCGATTTTTACACCAAGAGAAGTACAAGAGTACATCGTTCCGTCAATTCTCTTTCCCTGCGTAAGATAAGTGTATTCAGAGCAAGATGCGATAACTGCATTCATATCTCCCTGCCATGGTCCCTGACCTAAGGCTGCAAGAGCTGTAAATGCCATCATCAGCGGAACACTGCCCATATATCCGGCAACAACAACAAGTGCTCTACCGATGACTGCTAAGACGTAACCTCTTAAGTTCAGTTTATACATACCTTTCCACTTACCAACTAATGTCGGTGTGAAAATCAGGGCAATGATCAGTGGAATATTTACTGCCCATGCAAATTGTCCAAACAAATTCTTATTTTTCAGTACCCATGTCATGTAATAAATGCCGGCTCCAATCATGGCACCATATAACTGCTGTAAAATATATGTTCCACAAATCATCATGTAATATTTGTTTTTGACAAGAAGCTTGAATGCCTGTACTATTCCATACTTTTCATTATCATTCTTTACTTCTCCTTCATTAAGTTCTTCCTCCGGAAGTTCCTTAACAGAAAGTGCTGAAATCGTATTTACGACCAGACCAATGATTGCATAGATAATAGCAACCGTTCTCCATGCCGCAGCATCTCCACCACATTTATCTACAAATCCAACTGTAATCGCCTGAATCAGAAGACTTGTTGAAAATGCAAAAATAAAACGGTAAGATCCCATCTGTACACGCTCTTTGCTGTTCTTTGTAATCAGTGACGTAAGTGCTGAATAAGCAATATTGTTTGCTGTATAAAACACACTATTTAACAGTGTATAAGAAATAAAGAACCATACATATTTAGCCGTTGTTCCCAAACTCACCGGTACTGCAAAGCAACCGACCAGCGTAATGGCACAACCAATATATCCGTAAAACCATCAAATAGTTTTGATACGGCAATCAGGGTACCCACGACACCTGCAGCAAGTCCTACCGAGTCCGTCAGATAGACCATCATAAAAGATGTCAGGAACGCATAGACTACATTACCTGCAATATCACCTGATCCGTATCCAATTTTGTTATACCATTTCAAATACTTTTTTTCTTCCATCGAATTTCTTTGCTCCTCATCTTCATCGCACTTAGAATCTCAATATGGCTAACCGTATGATATCCAATTCTGTTTTTTTTCTCTGATTTTGTCTGATTGCTCTGTATATCCGGACTTTACATTACAATCAGACTCTCTTTCCTTGTTTACGGGTTACATGAAACTTTATTATCCCTTTACATACGGTATCAGTGTAAACTGGAACCGGAATAATACATCATCAAATCGGTACTGATCCAATACAACTGGGCCACAACTATTAGAACCAATGCCATTTAATGCGTAGTCAACACAGAATACTACACTATCTGATTCTATTAATTCATAATTATGCGTTTTCTTCTCAAGTTCTTCCTGTGTATAATAAGAAGCATTGAATGAAAATGCCTTTTCTGCGGATGCCACAATTCCATATCGGCTGTTGTTAAGCTCTACATATTCACAATCATAATGGCTTCCATTTTCCTGTGGACGGATATAGTCCTCATGTAAATCCCCTACATCTGCCCGGTACAAACCGTGGCTCGCAGCCTGATGTTTATCACAATAACTTTCCTGTGGTCCCATTCCAAAGTATCTTACAGCTGAAAGTTTTTTATCCAGGAACATCCTCACACCAAATCTCGGAAGATCTGGGAATTCATCGTCTTTTGTTACTGCAATATCTGCATCAATCTTTCCAGCAGCTTCTATTTTCCATGTAATCGTCACATCAAGAATCTTCTGTACTGTCTCTGCCACAACGGAAGCATGGCTTGTAATCTTCACACCATGTTTTCCCTGCACAACCTCTGTCGTATAGGCTCTTGTGTAAGCCTTATCATAGTGGGCTTTCTTCCATTCAGACTTTTGAAAGTATTAGATGTTGCTCTTTAGCAGCGCAGTGGCATTCTCATCTGTGGCTTTCCGAGACGCCCACCACATGCCTTACACACACAAACTTTGATGCCATAAAGATGTTCCAATATTTCAGGCATTTCCATGTCACGAAGCTTTGAAAGATACTTCTTACATCCAAGTAAATTTCTGCAAAGGGTGAGCTTCTGGCTTTTAGTACGGGAACATAGCAGTCCGTAGTGCCTGATGCGGACAAAACGCCTTGGTGGTACATGCATGAGAAACCGCCGGACAAACTCTACACCCGAAATGGTCAGTTCCTTCCACTGTCCCTCATTACGGTAATCCTTTACTAAGAATGTAACTGTATCATCATCCATACGGACGGTGCGATGATTGCTGACGGCAATGCGATGAGTATACTTACCAAGGTATTTCATTACTGTTTGAGCACCATTGAATGTCTTTTTACAATGAGGAATCCAGTCCATACCATAACAGGAATCTAAAAGCTCCTTGAACGTATAATGGTTACGAAATTTTTCTGCAGTACCATGAAATACCAGCTTATCCTCTTCCCACAGCCTCTTTAGTTCCTCCAGATATTTTCCGCGGAACACTTTGGAGATGACCCGGATGGGAAGAAAGAAATTTTCACCATTGTCCTTCCACTGGTTGTTGGAAGCCAGTCCTCCACCCAGCAGGATGGCATGAATGTGGGGATGAAAGTTCATTTCAGAACCCCATGTATGTAAAATGCAGATGTATCCCACCTTTGCGCCGAGATGTTTTGGGTCGGCGCAGTCAGTTCGCTGATTGTGGAAGAAGCTGCATGGTATAAGGCATCATAAAGAAGTCTCTGGTTGCTGTAAATGACAGGGTTTAAAATATCAGGAACCGTAAAAACCAGATGGAAATAAGGAGCATCAAGGATATCCTCTCTGCGTGCATCCATCCACATTTCTTTCGGAACAGCCTGACACATGGGGCAGCAACGGTTACGGCAGGAATTGTAATGAATCTGTACGAAGCCACAATCCTCACATACACATACATTTGCACCATAAGCACCGGTCTTGCAGTTCATGATGTTATGTGCAACCTTTGCCTGTACAGGGGAAGGTGAATATTGATCAAGGTATGCCGGATAAAAACGATGAAAAATATCCTGTACTGTGGGCTTATCCATTGGCTGTACCATCCTTTCTGTCAAAAGGACTGCGGATGCCCATAAGGGATTTGTTGCTGACATGAAGATAAACTTCTGTGAATTTCGGATCGCGGTGTCCAAGCAATGCCTGAATATTCCGCTGTTCCACTCCCTGCTCCATAAGGTGGGTGGCAAAGCTGTGACGGAGGCAGTGAGGAGTAACACCGGATAACCCGGCAGCCAATGCAGAACGTCGGATAACCTGTTCCAGTGTACTTACGGTAAGATACTGCCCTGTAAACTGATTCGGAAACAGAATGCCCTTTGGTCTGCCTTTCCGGAACCAGTATTCCGTAAGAAGTGCAAGGTTTCTTTCAGACAGAATGGTATAACGGTCCATCCGGTTCTTGGTATCCCGGACATGAATCTGCATGTTTGTGCGGGAAATATCATCATAATGAAGATGAATCACTTCCGAGACACGCATTCCGGAAGAATACATTGTGGCGAACATGGCTTTATATTTCAGGTCATCCGTAGCATCAAGAAGCCGGTCAATTTCATCAGTAGAAAGTACGGTTGGGAGTTTGTGCTCTATTATCATGCGTGGAACAGTGATATCATCCCACAGAACGTGAAGTACATTCCGATAGAAAAAACGGATGGCTGAATTATAAAGGTTGAGGGTGGTCGCTTTCAGACCATCGTCCTTCTTGGCAAGAAGAAAGTCCCTGACATCCTGACAGGTAAACTCTTCCGGGTGCTTTTCCATGTAATTAAGGAAATAAGAAACATAGTTTTTGTAGCAGTTAATGGAACGCTCTTTAAGGTTACGGATTTTTCCGGCTTCCTCAAGCTGTAATAAATATTTTTCGTACATAATAATTTCTCCATGTAAAGTCAGTAATTTCGGGTATCACTGCTTACATGGAGGTGCATTGGAATAATAAAACCGCTTGCTAAAAGAACGGTTAGGTGTTAATCTTTTCATAGGCAGTGGTAATGTCGATCCTGTTTGATTGTTGGTTGTGGTGACTTAACAATACTACTATTAGGACTTGGTTTCCACTGCTTTTTTATTTAGGAAAAGAAAAACTGCGCCACAGCCTTGGCAGGCCATCGCGCAGCGATTTTGTTCAATGAGAATTTGTCCGCTCCTTTATATAAAATAATTCCATTTTTCAGAACTACTAACTATTTTTCTTATCTAAATGACATTGATTATCTAATTAACTACATTATTTTCTGTCTAAAATATCCATAAATTCGTCACCTGTAATCGTTTCCTTCTCATACAGGTACATAGCCAGTTCGTCCAGTTTTTCCCTGTTTTCAGCAAGGATTTTTCTTGCTTTTTCATGCTCTGCTTTTACGAGCTGCACGACTTTTTCATCAATTTCCTTCTGTGTATCTGCAGAACAGGAAAGAGACGTATCGCCGCCAAGATACTGGTTGGTCACGTTTTCCATTGCCACCATGTCGAATTCATCTGTCATGCCGTAGCGGGTGATCATCGCTCTTGCAATTTTTGTTGCCTGTTCGATATCATTGGAGGCTCCGGTCGTGATCTCACCAAATACGATCTCCTCTGCCGCACGTCCGCCTGTAAATGTAGCAATCTTATTCTCAAGTTCTTTTTTCGTCATCAGATATTTATCACCCTGCTCAACCTGCATAGTGTAGCCGAGTGCACCTGAGGTACGCGGGATGATCGTAATCTTCTGGACCGGAGCTGAATGACTCTGTAATGCAGCTACCAGAGCGTGTCCTATCTCATGATATGCAACAACCTTCTTCTCTTGATCTGAAAGAACCGCATTCTTCTTCTGATATCCTGCAATAACCACTTCTATACTTTCTTCGAGATCAGATTCATTTACAACGGTCCTTCCACTACGGACAGCACGTAATGCTGCTTCATTTATAATATTGGCAAGCTCCGCACCGGATGCCCCCGATGCCATACGTGCAATCGTATGCAGGTCAACATCATCAGATGCTTTTATCTTCTTTGCATGAACCTTTAAAATTGCTTCACGGCCTGCAAGATCCGGCAGTTCAACCGGCACACGTCTGTCAAAACGTCCCGGACGTGTAAGTGCCGGATCTAACGACTCCGGACGGTTCGTTGCAGCAAGAATGATGACACCATTATTTCCTTCAAATCCGTCCATCTCTGTAAGAAGCTGGTTTAAGGTCTGCTCCCTCTCATCATTTCCGCCCATTTGTCCGTCACGCTTTTTACCAATGGCATCAATTTCATCAATAAACACGATACATGGTGCCTTTTCCTTTGCCTGTCCGAAAAGATCTCGAACTTTGGAAGCTCCCATACCGACAAACATCTCAACAAATTCTGATCCGGACATTGAGAAAAATGGTACATTTGATTCACCCGCCACTGCTTTTGCAAGCATTGTTTTGCCGGTTCCCGGAGGTCCTACAAGAAGGACACCTTTTGGCATAGACGCACCTACATCGGTATACTTCTTCGGATTGTGAAGATAATCAACAATCTCTGAAAGGTTTTCTTTCGCCTCATCTTCTCCTGCAACGTCTGAAAAACGGATTCCCTCACTGGATTGCACATAAATCTTCGCATTGCTTTTTCCCATTCCAAAAGCCATCGAATTTTTTCCTCCGGCATGCTCCATCAGTTTCTTCGCCATATAATTTCCCAGTGCGATAAAAAGAATCAATGGCAAAACCCCGGTCAGCAGGAAGCTGATGATTGGTGACATCTGCTTATCGATATCTTTTGCGAATACTGCTCCACATTCATATAGCCTGTCCGTCAGGTTCGGATCGTTCATCAGACCTGTTTTATAAATATTTTTTTGATCTTTATCTGTAAAGATGATCTGATTGTCCTCAACTTCCACTTCACCAATATTCTTCTTCTCGATCATGCTCATAAAAGTGCCATAATCCGTTTCCTTCACCTGATGCTCCATAAGGATTGGTGTGACAACCAGATTAAATACGATCAGCACTATTAACACAATCCCATAATAATATGCCAGTGGTTTTTTCGGTGTTTTAACTTCTTTCATGGTCTTTCCTCCTGTTGTTCTGCGATATGCTTTCTCCGTGCATTTTCGTATTATTTATTCTGCCATCTGACTTCGCCCTTGGACAGAAGCGGATAACAGATCAGCTGATCTGAATCCAGATTTTCCGCATGCATGTCAACCGCTGTGATCTGATGATTATCATAAGTCGTATAATAATAAATACCTTTTGCTGTATTACAACAGGACGTGTATATCGTGATCTCATATTTGCCTTCTGTCACCTCACAGCATCCACGCTGCTGATCTACGGATCCTAAGATATGGAAGAACTGGCTTACACTCTCATCCTCTTCTTCACCGGAGATCGAATTTAATTTTGTAAAGGCAACTTTCACAAATCTTGACTGGCTGGAAAGATCTCCAGGTATTCCCATTCCCCCCATTCCTCTGCTATATGCATCAAGCTGTAATACTCCTGCAAAAGTACTCTCCGGCTGTTTTCTGGATACTCCGGCATAATTATTCAGTGCAAAGATCTGACCCGGGAATGGTGGATTATTGGTAAGCACTCCTACCGGATTATCATATACATGCAGCCCATCCTTCATAGACTCAACAACGATACAGGAGTCTTTGTCTGCAATGATCCAGTGAAGCTGTGCTGTCGGCAGCTGTTCACTGAATGCTGTGCCTGTCAGTCTCATTGCTGCCAGCTTCTCTCTCGCCTCGGCTACAGTAGCACACTGTGTAAGGATCCATGGGATGAACTCGAACTGTGCCACCTGGCTGACTTCTGTTTCATCTTCCGGCAAAGCCTCTTCATATGCCGCATTGCCGACAAAATTAAGACCTGCCACTCCAAGGCCTTTTTCATTAACAGCATCATAATAAAGCGGATAACCTCCTGCAACAAATGCCATTCCGATCAAAGCATAATGGCTTTTTATCTTCCCGGCAAACCGGAAATCAAATTCGTAATTTCTTGGCGTTATCGTGATCTGTTCCCCATAGGAAAATTCATAATCAAGCGTTCTGCCCATATAAAAATCTTTTGTTTTGTAAGTTGCTGCTGTACACATATCGAACACCTCTTCTTTCTGCTATAATAGTCCTGCAAACAATCTCATAAACACCTGTCCGAGCCGTAAATATGCACTCCGTCCTGTGCGGTACTTTTCGGTCACTTCCCTGCATTCATTCATGATTGCTCCCAGATCATCTCTTATATCTAAAACTGTCTGACTATCCGCCATAAAACAACCATTTTCAAAGTGGTGATAAAGCAATGCCATTCAGTTAAGCATCATTTTAGTGGTTTTCTGTCATAGAAAGCCACTGTTTTTATGCCTAAAAACTTTAAAAATATTACAAAAAACAGTTGACAAGTAAGCCAATATATGTTGCGTAAGCCTTGATTATAAACATATTTCAAGGAGGCTCATTATGGCTGATTTTTTCTTATCTAATTTAAAATCCACACTCGACAACTGCATCACAGAACTCGATGAAATTCACTCCATGTTCTGCCGTAATCCGGAAAGTGATTTTACCAGGAACCGCAAACTTTCTTTCCGCGAGTATATTCAGTTTATGCTCCAGATGCAGAGTAAATCCGTTTCAAATGCAGTAAACATATGCAGGGCATATCTCAAACACGATGGTAACGAAACAGAGTCCATGCTTCTCATACAAAAGTATCTGACACCTGTCAAGTACAATCGAAAATATCCTATCCACCTCCGTCCAAAGAGAAATAGGGATTTCATGTATCGGGTTGCATAAATCTCGTTACCATTATACTGCATTATAAGGCAGATAAGCAATCTGTCTTTTTGTCATAAAAAACCTTATCTAAATGACATTGAATGATTTATTTTCTATCTAAAATTTTATTAAACCGACTAAAGACTCCATAGTTTGTGTGTTTGACTTACTGTTTATATCTATCTTCTCCTAAATATTTTTCTAGTCATTGCAATATAAAATTGCTTATACAGTCTCTCCCTTAAGCGTCCTGGTATTCTGGATAATATACAGAGCGACCGATATGACCATCATTATAGCGCACAAACCAATCAACAGATCTGATACCATCGGTGTAATTTGGAACCATATAATATGCACCGCTGCAGTTCCATATAATAAAAATGTTACTATCTTTCCATGCCAGTCTGCACCATGTACTTTTCCTGTCTTTCGTATCACAAGACATCCACTGACTACCATATACAGCTCCTTACCTGCCATTATTACGATTAAAAGAAGCATATGCGGAAAACGAGTAAACAGACAGATTAACATCGCTGCCTGTGTCAGCTTATCAGCCACCGGATCAAGTATTTTTCCTAAATTACTAATCCTATGGAATCTTCTTGCGATATATCCATCAGCAAGATCCGTAAGACCAGACAGCAATAAGATTTCACCAGCTAACAGAGGATTTTTCTTTACACAATAACTCCATATAATTACCGGAATCAGACAAAGCCGAAATAAAGAAAGAAAATTAGGAACCGTAATAATTCTATTCAAATTTTCTTCCTGATTCACTTCACTCTGCATGTACGGTCACATCACTTTCCTTTTTTTTAGACATAAACCAATAAAATATAACACAAAATGCTAAAGCAAACACAACACCAAAAACATTTTGAATCACTCTAAGACTAACCGCTCCTTGTAGTCCATAAGTCTCTGCAGCAATGGCTAAAGCACCAAATGTGTTAAATACTGCCTGCCAGCCATATTGTGCTGAAAATCCTACACCGATTCCACCAAGAATTCCTATATATGCATAGATTGACGAAGGAAGCAGAAAATATAATACTGTAAAACATATAACACCTGCAATATTTCCGACAATCCTTTTACGGACTCTGTAGTGCATATCTTCCATAAACGGCAAAATCGCGGACATGGCCGCAATACCAGCCCACATTGCGCGTGGCATATTACAAAGTTCTGCAATGCAAAGGACGATCGGTACGCATAAAATCTGACATATCTGCCATTTTGTTCTGGAAGAAGTGATATCAAATTCTTGTATCAGATCTTTCAGATTTCTTTTATAAGTTCTGTTTTTATGATTTCGATAAAATACGAAGCAGGTAAGTGCTGCACCTAAAGCCATTCCGACTAATCGCATCTGATAGCTTTTTCCCGTAACATCATAACCATATAGCAGCAGATACCCAAGAACCAATGTAGATTGATTAAACATGAATGGATTATGGCATCCGAACAGAATCAACACAGCCAGTGCCGCAATATTTAACAGCATTCCCAATACCGGTGAAAACTGATTTGCTAAATGCGGACATACAGTCATAATTACAAAGAACAAAGCCAAAAGCATCGTAGATTGTCCGGTGTGGATCCCCAGATCCGCATTCCGAAATACCATAAGGCATAATAAAACTACTACACCCACAATACTATTCTCATTTCCAAATAAGATACTGAAAATAGTAACAAATAAAAAACAAAATGCCATTGTAACAGCTATCTTTACCAAATATACCAGTATATGATATGATTTTTCTTTCACTGTTTCACTCTTTTTCAACAGATTTTTAGAACCTGCCTGATTTAACTGCAATTCCTGATAAAATGTCATGTAATTCCTCCTCTATCTGTTTTTCTTAAACTTATATGGTCTCATCTTTCTGTATTGGAAGCTCTACAACAAATCTGCATCCACCATATTCCCGGTTTTCTGCCTTGATTGTCCCGCCAGCACTATCTACGATCCGTTTCACAAGTGCAAGGCCGAGACCATTTCCTTCTGCTTTGTGAGAACCGTCTGCCTGATAAAATTTATCAAATATTCTGGTTTTCACATCATCCTCTATTCCCGGTCCTTCATCTTCCAGAATAAACATTACAGAATCCTTTTCCTGCTTCAGAAACATCATAATTGTCCCCTTTGCAGGACTGAACTTAATCGCATTATCTAAAAGATTCATCCATATATGCATAAAAAGTCCTTCATTCCCAGTATATTTAACTTCCTCCAGCTCTACCTGGAAACCAATTTCTTTTTCTGTCCATTTTGTCTCCAGGGAAAGAAATGCCTGACGGATCTGTTCATCCAGACGATATTCTGTTTTTTTCATTGGTATGTTCTGATTCTCTAACCTGGATAACAGCAAAATATTTCCAACCAATCCGGAAAGCCTTTGGGTATTAAACAGGATTTTTTCTACATATTCCTCTTGCTCCTGAGACAGTTCTTCTCCCTGAAGAAGCATTGTATACCCTTCAATGGCATTAATCGGGGTCTTAAACTCATGAGAAACATTAGATACAAAATCCATCTGCAGCACCTCTGTTGCACGAAGCTCTTTTGTCATCACATTAAAACTTTGATAAGATTCTCCAACTTCTGCTATACGGCTGTTCGTTTCCAAATGCTGTTCAAAATCTCCCCGAGAAACTTCCTTCATTGCTTTACTAAGTCTGGTAATTGGTTCCAGCAACTTTGCATTAATAAAGGAAGTGATCAGCCCTGCAATCAATGTATTGAAAATCAAAAGCCAGCCAAGCACAGGTATGCTGCCCGGCAGATTAAAAAAATGATTCAAAAAAGCAAATAATAAAGCAGATATGACTGTTGAAAATACAAGTGCCAGCCAGATTGCACCAGTCAGACAGGATCGGATCCGCAATCCTTTTTCTTTCTTTTGTTCCATTATTTTTTCACCACCTTGTATCCAATTCCACGCATTGTCACGATTTCAAAATCAGAGTTATCTTTAAAACGATCTCTGATTCTTCCTATATGTACCTCTATCGTATGTGAGTCTGCCTCCGTCTCGTATCCCCATACTTCATCCATCAACTGTTGTTTTGTAAATGTTCTGCCTGGCGAAGCTGCAAGCTTATATAAAAGCAGGAATTCTTTTTTAGGCAAAACAAGACTTTCCTTATCAGTTGTAACTGTCATTGCATCATAATCAAACTCTGTTGAACCGATCACAATTTTGTGTTCATTCAGTATCTGTGCACGGCGAAGCAGTGCTCCGACTCTTAAAACCATTTCATTCACATTTACCGGTTTTACCATATAATCGTCACTTCCCGAAAGAAATCCCTGGCGCATATCATCAAAGGAACCTTTCGCAGTGATCATAAGCACTGGTATCTGATATCCTGCTGAACGAAGTTCTGACACCAGTTCATAGCCATCCATAACCGGCATCATAATATCAGAAATGATCAGATCAATATATTCCTTATCCAATACTTCTAATGCCTGTGCTCCATCCGATGCACTTTTGACTTGATATCCATTCTTCTCAAGCACTTTTTGGAATAGCTGGCTTAATTCTTTATCATCTTCTACAATCAATATTTGAAACACGTTTTCCTTCCTCCTTAATTAAAACAAATACCTTGCCCATCCAAGCAGATGCTGTACCAAAAATATTTTTCTCTGACGTTTCTTTGTTAATTCGATTGGCTCTACATGATATGGATCATTATAAGTTCCGCCTTCTAATATCTGGCGGGACACTTTTTCATACTCCATCATGCCCTCTTCCAACTGTTTATTAATATCTTTACTGCGAATTACAAGCATCAGTTCCGTATCCAGATATGCACTTCTCATGTCCATATTAAAGGAACCGATTACAGACAGATCATCGTCAATCAGAATACTTTTTCCGTGGTATGAATAACCGCCTTCATATTCCCAGATATTAATTCCTGTACTTAAGATTCTATTTCTGTTTTTCGCATAATCGGCAGACCCAAATGGATTCCCATTATTCGCAACTGAATTTGTCATGATAGAAAAATCTGAAACGTTCTCTGCAATCTCCTCCCATGTATTATACATCATATCATTACAGATAATATATGGCGTGTGGATCTTCACACGATTTTTTGCATTTTTCATCAATTCTCCCAACTGATACCACACTACTGGTTCTTTGGAACCTGTGTGAATAGGATTTGACACTAATGTAATCTTTTCTGTCTCAAAAGTTTCGTCCGTATAATCGGTCTCGCAGATTCTTTCCTTATTCTCTTCAAAATATTTCTGATAGCTGTTCTGCAGCTCTAAAACTGCGTTCTTTACAGATTTTCTATTTGCCAGTTTTTTATTGTTATGAAAATAACCACTGTCTTCCTGATTCCATATGGTTTCAAAATACTCTGACAACTGGTTAACTGAATTTTCTTTCTCAGGTTCATCGCAAACCACTAACACGTCTCTGTCATAGTTCTTATGTCCCGGAAAATCACCCAGGAAATAATTGTATGTATTTCTTCCCCCAAGAATATATCTCTTTCCATCTGCAATCAAATATTTATCATGCATTCTACCCATCATTTTCCACGGTTTCAACGGATTGGCCTTATTATACAGTTTAATTTCAACATTCTCATGGGAAGATAATCCATAGAAATACGGATTTCCTTCCATATCAATCCAACTCTCCATTCCATCTACTAACAGACGAATATGTACACCTCTGTCTGCCGCATCATGCAGTGCTCCTAAAATCAATTTTCCACTTTCATCGGATTGAAATGCAAAAGTAGAAAGAATAATTTCCTTTTTTGCATTCTTGATCAAACGCACTCTTTGTAAAAGCGCTTCTGGATTCTTTTCTATGATTACTGCCCGTTCTGTATTTTCACTGCATTCGTTCCATGACCCATTTTTTGTTTCTTTTTTGGTTGTATTGGACACTTCCGGCTGCTTTTTATATGCAACGCAGATTCCGAGCAATTCATAAAAAGCCATACATAAAAAAATTGCCAGTATAACAAGAAGGATTTTACATATTTTATACTTTTTCATTGTACATCACCTGATTCCTTTTTATTTCATACTGATACAATACAAAGTCAATCTCAATTTAACCTCAACAAAATTTATTTTTCATAAAAAAATATGACAGGCTTCTTTTTAAAGAAACAGTCATATTTTTATTCTAATATATGAAGGAGCTTTTCTTACTCCGTTGTATTAATCACTATTTTATTTCTTCCATAAGCTGTCGGATTTTTCTCAATGTACACCGTGTAACTGCCAGGTCATCTTCTTGTATATTCGATATGATTTTTTCATAAGCTTCTATCATTTTTTGTTTCTGACAATTACTTAATTCAATTGCCTTGTTCGTCAAAACAAGGTATGTTCTTTCTTTTTTTTCATCTAATTTCCAGATAATATATCCTTTATTTTCAAGACTTTTTACCATCTTAGATGTTTCTGGAATCGATAATTTCATGTATTCTGCCACTTCTGAAAGATATACTCCTTCATGACAGTCTGATTTTTCAACACATTCCTTTATACTATAAAGAAACAAATAATCTGTTCTTTCAACAAATTCAAATATACTTTCAACATTGATGCTCTTTAAAAAAAACTCCTCTGCACTGGTTCCTGCTCCCATATTATCGTTCCTCTCTTTCTATATATTCTTTTTTGCTGACTAGACTCTTATATGCCGGGCGAATGATCTTATCTGTAGTTATCAATTCTTCCAGGCGATGTGCACTCCAACCAGCAATTCTTGCTATCGCAAATAATGGCGTGTACAATTCTCTTGGAATATTCAACATGTCATACACAAAACCACTATAGAAATCTATATTAGGACTTACTCCTTTGAATATCTGACGCTGCTTTGCAATCAACTTAGGTGCAATCTTCTCAATATTGTTATAAAGGGTCATATCTTTCTCACGTCCTTTATCCCTTGCGAGTTGTTCTACAAAACCTTTGAACACCCTTTCTCTCGGATCTGAAATAGAATATACAGCATGTCCCATTCCATAAATAAGTCCTTTCTGATCAAACGCCTCTTTCTTCAAAATCTTACTCAGATATGATGCAATTTCCTCTTCGTCTTCATAATCTTTCACATGACTTTTAATATCATCCATCATATTCATTACCATCAGATTTGCACCGCCATGTTTTTTTCCTTTTAAGGATGACATTGCTGCTGAAATAACAGAATAAGTATCTGAACCTGAAGATGTTACTACCCGTGTAGTGAATGTAGAATTGTTACCACCACCATGTTCCATATGTAACAATAATGCTATATCCAGTACTCTTGCTTCCAGTTCTGTGAATTTTGTATCTGGTCTTAATAGGCGCAGGAAATTTTCAGCAATAGATAAATCTTTTTCAGGTCTATGAATATACATACTTTCGTTTTTTTCATAATGACAATAAGCATGGTATGCATATACTGCTAACATAGGAAATGCTGCGATCAACTGCATACTCTGCCTTAGCACGTTCGGAATTTCAAGACTTTCTTTCTCCTTATCGTAAGAGCCCAATGTAAGAATACTTCGAGTCATAGAACCCATAATATCTGATGTAGGTGCTTTCATAATGACATCTCTGGTAAAGTTAGTCGGTAGTTCCATACAATCAGATAGTCTTCCCTGAAATTCCATTAACTGTGTATCAGTTGGCAATTCTCCGAATAAAAGAAGATATGCTCCTTCTTCAAAGACAAACCTTTTTCCTTTACTTCCTGTTACTAAATCTTTTATATTATAACCACGATAAGATAACTCGCCATCACATGGACTCTTTACTCCATCACGATATTCAAAAGCTTTTATATCAGAAATATTTGTAAGCCCCGTCAACACACCTTGGCCTTTTTCATCTCGTAAGCCTCTTTTTACACCATACTCTGAATACAGATTCTTACTAATGCTATCATTTTGTTCACAAAAAATTGCTTGCTGTTTCATATAATTTTCCAAATTGCTCATTTGAATCGCTCCTTTCATTCTGTTACGAACTTACATACTATACTCAGATATTCTTGTTTCCAGAGCATTCAGCATTGTCTGTTCTTTTTCTTATTCTTATTCATTAGCAATACAATACAATGGAAAACTCAATTTAACCTCAACAAGGTTTGTTTTTTCATCCATGCAAAATCTTCTTTGTACAACAGACTGTTAGATATAGCAAAAACGGCCTTTCAAAAACAGTTAACTTCTAAATCAACTGTTTTTTGAAAGGTCGTTTCATCAGATTCTTATAGCAATCCAGCAAATAATCTCATAAATAATTGTCCCAGTCGCAAATATGCACTTCGTCCGGTTTGATATTGGTCTGTCACATCACGACATTCTCCCATCGTTCTTATCAGATCATTTTTTATTTCCACAACTGCCTGACAATCTGCCATAAAACAGCCGTTTTCAAAATGGTGATATAAACTTCGATAATCCAGATTAATTGTTCCACAAGTTGCCATACAGTCATCTGCCACACTCATTTTTGCATGACAGAAACCAGGAGTCCACTCATAAACACGAACACCATGTTTAACTAATCCATGATAAAAAGAACGCGTTATATTATAAATGAATTTTTTATCAGGGATACCAGGTGTGATAATTCTTACGTCTACCCCTCGCTTAGCAGCCAGACATAACGCATGCGTCATTTCATCTGTTATGATTAGATATGGAGTCATAAACCAACAGTATTTTTCAGCTTTATTTATCATACTGATATAAACTTCTTCTCCTACTTGCTCATTATCCATAGGGCTGTCTGCATAAGGTTGAACAAACCCAGTTTGCTGTGCCGCATAATCATAGTGGAAAAGGTATTTACTAAAATCAGAATCATTAGCATCCTTATCACTTACTGCATTCCACATTTCCAAAAATGTCACCGTAAGCGACTGAACAGCATCTCCTTCTAAACGAATACCTGTATCTTTCCACTGTCCATACGGGTGTGTGTAATTAAAATATTCGTTTGCTAGATTATATCCACCTGTAAATCCGACTTTTCCATCAATAACTGTTATTTTTCTATGATCACGATTGTTCAAAAACAGATTTAAACCTGGCATAAACGGATTGAATACACGGCAATGAATTCCTATTGCCTCCATCTTTTTCACAAAATCTGTGTTAATAAAGCCTATAGAACCCATATCATCGTAGAATACTCTAACTTCCACACCTGCTTTTACTCGCTCTTCCAGAACATCTTGAATCTTATGCCATGCTTCAGCGTCTTCTATCGCATGATATTCCATAAAGATAAACTTCTGTGCTTTCTCCAAATCCTTAAGCTGTGCCTCTAATCCTTTCACTGCTTCATCAAAATACACAATATCCGTATTCTGATAGATTGGATACTGCGAATTTCTTTGTATGTAACTTGCTATATTTCCTGCTTTCGGAATTGTTTCTTTTATTCTGCTCAAACACTCCTGACTGTCCGGAAGCATTGGTAACAATTTGCTATCAATTTCTGCATATCGCTCACGCATTTTATGTGTGCCACCATTCAAACCAATCAACAAATACAGGCCTACACCCATAATTGGGAAAATTAGAATTAAGATGACCCAAGGCATTTTCATAGAGGATGTCTTATTTGATGCGTACAATCCCAAAACCAAGATCCCACTCAAAATCCTTGTAAATAAATTTATGATTTCTGCATATTCATTCAAGCGTGTTACGATAGTAATAATAAAAATCACTTCCAGAAGAATGCAGATTATGGAAAAACACAGCCGTTTTACCCCATTTTTTGTTTTTGCTTTGCCCTCTAAAGTATCTTGTTTCATATATATTCCACCTTCCTATTTGCTCAGTTTTCTCCCTAAATTTCGTGGAACATACCAATTTTGTCTTTTATTCTCTGCATTTCATTATCTGCTTCAATGATAGCTCTTGCAGAATGAAGTAATTCTTCACTTATCTCATCATAGCCAGGCATTTCTTCAATTCCTTTTTTATAGCGAAGTTGATGTTCCAATGTTGCCCAGAAATCCATACCATTGGTTCGAATCTGTAATTCTACACGCATAGGTGTTTTACCCTTAGCAAAAAATACTGGTATTTCAACAATCATATGATAGCTTCGATAACCATTCGATTTTGGATTTTTTATATAATCTTTTATTTCAATAACTTTAATATCATCCTGTTGGGTAATCAAATCTGATATCATATAAATATCGTCAATAAACGCACAAACTATTCGAACGCCTGCTACATCATTGAGATATGTCTGTATATTTTCTGTTGTAAATTCATATCCCATCTTCTGCAGTTTATCGTAAATACTATTGGGCTGCTTAATTCTTGTTTTTATAAAAGAAATAGGATTTCGATTGTTCTCAACTGAAAATTCATCATCCAAAACCTCAAGTTTAGTTTGTATCTCCCGAATAGCACAACGATACATCATCATTAAATTATAAAATTTTGTAGCATTATTTAAAAACTGTAGTGATTCCGGACTAGCCATCCTGAGTTTTTTTACTTCATCTTTTGTCATGAAACTTTCCTTTCTACCTCATCCCTGATTTCAAAACATTATTTATTTTGATAGTTGATTCGTTCTCCTTGAATTACTGGATAACAAATCATTTTATCACTATCCAGATTTTCTACATGCATATCTACTGCACTGATCTGATGGTTTTCATAAGTATTGTAATAATAAATACCTTTTGTAACATTACAACACGACGTATACAATGTGATTTCATATTTTCCATCCGCTACTTCGCAACATCCTCGTTGCTGATCCACAGATCCGAGAATGTGGAAGAATTGGCTAACGCTTTCTTCCTCTGATTCACCTGAAATTGCATTTACCTTTGTAAAAGCTACACGTACAAAGCGAGAGGAAGATGAGAGATCTCCCGGAAGACCTAATCCTCCCATACCTCTACTATATGCATCAAGAGCCAAATTTTCGCAGAAAGTATTTCTGGGCTGTTTAGGAGATAAATACATATAATTATTTAGTTGAAACATCTGCTGTGGAAATGGCGGATTATTCGTAAGCACTCCTACTGGATTGTCATAAATATGCAAACCATCTGACATAGATTCTACCGTAATTGACTCATTCTCATCAGAAATGATCCAGTGTAATTGTGCTAATGGTAATTGCTCGCTGAAAGGAGTATTAACAATATTAATTCGTTCAAGAAGCTCGCGAACTTCAACTAAAGAAGAACACTGACTTAAAATCCACGGAATAAATTCAAACTGTGCAATATTTTCCACATCTGGCTTAATCGCGGCATAAACAGCATTTCCGACAAAATTCAGTCCTGCCATTGCCACTCCTTTTTCATTCATAGCATCATAATACAAAGGATAATCTTCTGCAACATGAGCCATTCCAATAATTGCATAATGATTTTTCATATCGCCAACATGGCGAAAATTAAACGCATAATTACGTGGTGTAATTACTATCTGATCACCATAAGAGAATTCATAATCGAGGGTTCGTCCAAAGTAAAAATCTTTTGTTTTATAAGTTGCTGCTGTACACATGATCGTTTATCCTCCTAAATAGATTGAAATATGTCAATGAGTTTTTTTCTTGAACAATATTATAGCACAATTCTTTTATTTTGTTCCAACTTCATACATGATCATAACATGTAAACTTTAAACTATTTTCCTAGATTATTTCTCCATCAGTTTTTCAAACCAGGTATCCATAGCTAGGATGAATTGACCTACTGGTATATAGCCATTTCTTTGAAAGCCCTCTGAAAGGCCACCTGCACCAGCAAATATATCAATATATGAAAATGCCATTGTAATGGCCCTCCTTCAATAAAACAATTATGCCAAGTTTAATTTATCCTTTTTTCTTGATATCTATCATTTCACAAACATACGTATACTTTAAAAACTTAGTTCAGCAAGAGAATGAACTTACCGAATTATTTTTGTATTTAATGCCTGAGAGCTAAGAATAGCAGGGACAGGCAGTGTATATACACTGCCGGGCATTCGCCTCAAAAGCGGGACCCTCCCCACTTTTGGAAACGAAAGCTTGTAAAACATAAAAAGCTTTCAAATAACCGTATTATAGAGATCGATAACTGTTCACCGCTTGAAATACGGAAACTCCAGAACAATCTCACGATGATCGCAGACAACGAGGGAATCGAATTCGTTTACGGAAAAGGAAAAAGAAAACCTGCACTTCAACAGCTGCATGAGGAACTGGAACAATGCGGAAAACGACTGATGGAATATAAAGAATGCTTTGAGATCATGGGAAAAGACAGAAACAGTTATTCCAAAACAGATCTGGAAGCGACTTTTATGCGTATGAAAGAAGATCACATGCTGAACGGACAGTTAAAGCCAGCATATAATGTTCAGATCGCGGTAGAGAATTATTATATCGTACATGGATATGTAAGCAGCGACCGCACCGATTATAATACCCTGATCCCGGTCCTTGAAAAACATAAGAATGCTTTCGGGAGTATTCTGGAAGAAGTAACTGCGGACAGCGGGTACTGTAGTGAAAAAAATCTGCTTTATTTAAAACGGAATGAAATATCCAGTTATATAAAACTGCAGGATCATGAAAAGCGAAAAACACGCGCTTATTCAGAAGATATCAGTAAATATTACAACATGAGGACAGGGATCTTTGAAGATGAACAGTTCTATATCTGCCATGACGGACGTGAACTGCGGCATCTCAGGATAGAGAGCAAAGAGCAGGATGGATATACACAGACCTTTGAGGTATATGGTTGTGCAGACTGCAGCGGATGTGAACATAAAGCGCGTTGTCTGTATAAGTATGATGCGGAAAAAGATGCCGAAAAGAACAAAGTCATGAAGATCAATGAACAATGGGAGAAACTGAAAGAAAGATCGCATGCCAATATCCAGAGTGAACGCGGGATCCTGAAACGCCAGACACGTTCCATTCAGACGGAAGGACATTTTGGAGATATCAAGGAAAATGAGAACTTCCGGCGTTTTAATTACCGTTCGGCAGATAAGGTATATAAAGAATTCATGCTGTATGCTATTGGAAGAAATATAAATAAATATCATCGTTTTTATACGAAAAACTGAGAAAATTTGAAGGAAAAACTGCCTAGAAAAAAATGCGGCTGAAAAAATCCAAACAAGGATTTTTTGCGGCCAAAAACAGAAAGTATTTATCAAAATAAAAATATCCTGAACAAGTTGCAGAGCCAGAAAGCTCTGTAACTGTCAGGATATTTTTGTTTGGTGCTGTCAGCTCTAAAAAACGTTATTTACCGACAGCTCCCTGTTTTGTTTTAATGATATTTATGCATCCGTACATAATAGCTGATGCATAAGATCACAGTGGCTCCGCTCCATGCTGCAATCTCTGCAAAGAAAATACCGTCCTGTCCGATAAAATGGGGAAGGATCAGTGCAGCACTGATACGCATGACAAATTCAGCCATACCACTTACCATAGGCATTAAGGTATCTCCCATCCCCTGAAGTACAGATCTGTACACGTACAGGAAGTACAAAACCCAGAGCATGGCAGCCATAATAGAAAGGTATTTAAAAGCAATTGCCAATACCTGCTGTGTCTGCTGCGGTTCACCTGAGATGAAAAGTGAGAGAATATTTTTTCCAAATAAAAACATGGCAGCAGAAATGATCAGTGAGGTAAGCAGGGAAAGCAGCATACTGCTGCGTACGCCTTTTCTGATCCTGTCAATCTTTCCGGCTCCCAGATTCTGACCCACATAGGTAACGATGGCATATCCATAGGAAATAGCAGCCATTTCCAGCAGACCATAAAGCTTGTTTGTAGCTGTAAATCCTGCTACAAAAAGGAAACCATAGCCATTGATCACATACTGGACTACCAGACCGCCCACACCGATGATGATATTCTGAAATACAACAGGAATACCAAGCTTCATCAGGCGGGCATTCATGCCGGAGGCAGGCATAAAATCTGCTCTGGTCAGATGAACGATATCAATTCTGCGTAAAATCAGGAAACAGTAAACAGCGGAGAAGCTCTGTGCAATCACAGTTGCGATTGCTGCTCCTGCCACACCCCATCCGAAGCCTGCCACAAAAAGGATGTCCAGTGAGACATTCAGCACAGATGCGATGATCATTGCGGTCAGCGGTGTTTTACTGTTTCCCATAGCCCTTAGAGCAGAAGCAAACATATTATAGGCTGCTGTGGCGGGGATTCCACAGAAAATGATGCGCAGATATAACAGAGACATTCCGATAATATTGGAAGGTGTATGCAGCCCTGTTAATACCAGCGAAGCAAATGACTGGCTGAGAATCAATACTCCGGCTGCGATGAATGCGGTCAGCCGGTAACTGTGAGCCAGAGATTTACGCAGATTTTCGAAATCCTTTGCCCCATAATACTGGGAGAGTTGAATAGAAAATCCCTGAGTGAGTCCTGTGGATATTCCTGTGACAACCCACATCAGAAAGTCAACAGCACCCAGTGCGGCAAGAGCCTCCACACCTGCAACCTGACCAACAATCATGGTATCCACCATTGTATAAAGCTGCTGACAGATATTTCCCAGCATCAGGGGAATTGCAAAAAGAATGATCAACCGTCCCGGTGAACCGGAGGTCATATCCTGAATCTTGGTTTTCATTAGTATAAAAGTTCCTTTCCGGAGCATATTTGAAAAAGTTTAGAAATGATTATTCGAATATGCCCTGATATTTACATTGATAATTTTACATCATTAACGTGAAAAATGAAATATAATATATCATCAGAATGATATAAATTTATCAATACCTGCTATAAGCAGCATGTTGTTGAAATTATTATGCATAGCGCCTGAGAGGAGTTTTTGATTGCTATTTTTTAAAATACAGATATATAATAGAAGGCAAGTCTTTACGGAAGGAGACATGAATTATGCTGAAAAGATTCACTAAATATGTAACCCAGAGTGTTGCCGGAATGATCGGGATTTCCGTTTATGTTCTGGCAGATACTTTCCTTATATCTGTATATTCCGGTGCTGACGGACTGGCAGTTCTCAATTTGATCCTGCCGGTTTATGGACTGATCTATGCGATTGGGGCTATGATCGGGATTGGTTCCGCTACCAGGTATGCCATAAGCAGGGCAAAAGGAGAAAATACAGAACATTATTTCGTACAGTCAGTAACCTGGAGCATACTGGTTGCTGTTCCATTTATGCTGATCGGAATTTTTATTCCGGACAAAGCATTGGCTTTGCTGGGTGCAGATGCCGGACTGATCGGACTTGGACGAAACTATGTGAGAATTATTCTGATCGCAACACCATTCTTCATGTCAAATTATACATTTACTGCATTTGCCAGAAACGATGGGGCGCCTTCTATTGCAATGATCGGTTCCATCAGTGGAAGTATCTTTAACATTATATTTGATTATATATTCATGTTCCCAGTCGGTCTGGGATTTTCCGGAGCCGGACTGGCTACTGCAATCTGTCCGATCGTAACAATGAGCGTCTGTACCATACACTACAGAAGCAGCAGAAACCATGTAGGATTCCATTGGAAAAAACCGTCATTCAGACACCTGATTTCCTGCTGTCAGCTAGGAGTTTCCGCATTCGTCGGTGAACTGTCTTCCGGTGTGATCGCTATTGTATTTAACTTCCTGATCCTGGGAATTGCAGGAAATGTAGGTGTAGCAGCCTATGGAGTTGTGGCAAACCTTTCTATCGTGGCATTTGCAATCTTCAACGGTCTGGCCCAGGGAGCACAGCCTCTGATCAGTGAAAGCTACGGAAAAGGTCAGCCTACTCAGGTAAAAAAACTTCTGAAATGGAGCCTGCTCGTATGTCTTGCAGTAGAAGCATTGATCCAATTGATCATCTGGACAGCAACTGACCCGCTAATCAGCATTTTCAACAGTGAAAACAATGTTCAGTTATTGAATTATGCACATACAGGACTGCGTCTGTATTTCCTTGGATTTATAGTTGCAGGAATCAATGTTGTACTGGTGGCATATTTCTCAGCAGTAGATGAACCGAAAATCGCGATTGTGGGATCATTCCTGAGAGGAATTGTTGCTATTGTTATCTGCGCAGTTATACTTGCGAAATTATTCGGATTAAATGGAATCTGGATCTCTCTTCTTGCAGCGGAGACAGTTACGTTTCTGACGATTCTGTTTCTGGCATATAAAGACAGAAGAAAAAGAATGGGGCTGTCGGGAAATATGTAAAAAACGTTATTTACCGACAGCTCCACTATTGATTGTGATTTCCTTAATTATGATGTCATAAAACTGTTTCCCTCAAATGGACTTTCGCTTCCCTCTGCGTCATCCATAAGTATATTCATTGCAATAATATATTTTGCAGCATGTGGCTGCTGGTCTATCATCTCCTCCAGAGATTCTTCCAAATCATATTTATGATAACGAACCCAACAAGCTAAGTTACAGGATTGCTGAACAATATCACGAATCATGCTCCGCATGGTTTCTTCATATAAATGAATTGCGTCTGCATCAATCTTTTCGATATTCTCCTGTAATTGCCTGTCTGCTTCTTCTTTCCTCTGATTTAACAATTCATATTGCTCCTGATAGCGTGCTTGGTATTCCTCAGGTAATTGAATAAACGCCCATAAAACCTTTACAACATCTGGATCCAGATCTCTTTTTAATGCTGGTAGCTGAATATATTCTTTTTCCATAATAGTTTCCTCACTTAATAATCCATTTTCCAATTTTGTGTTGTGCTGATTCCAGTATAACTTCCATAAACACTCCGATCCACAGAAAGAACAGCAAGATACCACTGGCAACTGCAAGTAAAGCAAACCGCTCCCATTGTCTGTACCAGAGCAGTGTTCCAATCAGCATAAAACCCAGAATGAGATTGACAATCCCTTTGCCGATGCAGTAGATTTCAACTACGATCTTTACCAGTAAATGGGCAGTGGCTAATAATAACCACACCGGTAACAATAAAATTTTTCCTGCCATTCTTAAAACAATCATAAGTACCTCCTTCAGTTTGCGTACTGTGGCATGTCGTGATTTACCGCTGCTTTATAATAACTTCCAATCGTTGATGGTGCATTAAATAAAGCAGCCAGCAAATATTGTTTTATGTTTCTGACTTTCGTAGTATTTTTATCCATGCACTCCAGCACATACTCGATATGCGAATAATTCAGTTTCAGTAATTTTCCCTTCACAAAGCCTGCCGGATAATATTCGCCGGCGATCCGTATCATATCCTTTTCAGTTTGAACGGTCTCCAGAATCAACTGATATATTTCTTCTACCAGATCCTGCTCTCTGCTATATGTATGCAGTAAAACATCAAAATCAATATTTTTCTTTACCAGTTCAGCATAAGCATTGATTGTCTGTTCTTTTTGATCACATCGAATCCTATCGCCATCTGATTTGATATGATTCGATGTGATATTACTCTGATTATTATAATTCATATAAGTCTTATTATATAGCGGTACCGTTTTGGGAACCTCTTGCAGTCCGTTTTTGGGCACTTCTGAGGTATCTGTTTCGGCACCTCAGGAGTTCCCATTTCGATACTTCTATGTACCACATCTTTTTCCTGTGAAGTTCCCATTTCATTACTTCTTTGACTACTCTGATGTGCCATAAAGCTCTTAACATATATAATGTTCGGCAATCCAAAGCCTCTCTTTTTCTTTTCAATCAGTCCGATTTTCTCCAATTCTGTGAGATAATCCATTGCTTTTTTCTTAGAGAATCCCAAGTCACTCTGTATCTCCGTGATCTGATAGATAATGTACACCTTGTTTTCTTCGTCAACTTTCCTTCATACTCAAGTACATCGCCGAAAAGTGCCGGAGTTGTTGTAATCTCCTTAACTCCTGTGACAAATACCTGAGAGATTGTTTTCATCATTGACCAGCCATGATCAATGCCGATTACTTCTAACTTGTTATTCATGTTCCTTTCACTCCTTTTCTGTATTGTCTGCATTATTGTTTTGCAAAATTTCATATAATTACCCACACCCTTTCAAGTGCTCGGTTTTGTCAGATGCAGGAATATCATCAGACCTGCCATAAAAATGTTTTTTCATTAATTCCTCATACAGTTCATCACTCTCTGCCTTAACTTTCATAAGACAGTAAAGAACCACTATACTAATAATGATTACGAACCAAATTAACACCTTGCCCATTCGACCACTCCTCTCAAATAAAAAGAGGACCAAACCAGCTGATGGAGTATTCCATCTCAAGTGCTAATTTAGTCCTCACTAAATGTTTTTGATATAAAATTGTACCTAATCTAAGCACACAGATTCACTCTCAGACTGATTGCGGACATCTGTGATACTGACTTGGATTTTCGGTTTAATATTGCAGCGCTGCCCTATCTTTACCGCTAAAATGGTATAAAAATAAGGACTAAATTAGGCATAACCCCTTGATTTTACTGGGTTTCATCTAACTTGGTCCTATTATAACTCAAACACCACGTTCCCATTTGGAAACTGACTTATCACTCTTACCCAGTTTCTCAACAAGCTGTTTTTGAGTCATACCAAGTTTTTTTCTTTTTTCTGCAATATAGCTTCCGATTTTCACAAGGTCCATAAATACTTCCCCCTTTCAGAATTATAGTATCTATTTTGTCCCAAAAAGTACACCCCTTAATGGTAGAATCGTATTATATAGGCAGAATCTCATCCAATTTCATAAAAAAAATGATAAGATACTATTTCTCTGTTTTCCCATTACCCAGGTTGCATCCTATTACGCTTCCGTATCCGTTTCTACTTTCTGCACCCACTCTTTTTGCATAGCAGCAGCCAGAAAGCATTGAATCAGTTTCATAGAAAACGCTCCACATTCACCATTTATAATCATCCTTACCGCTTCTCCATGTCTCAATTTGCGTTTATATGGTCGTTCACTGACCAATTTTTTGATGTACTATTTCAGGAAGAAAAACCCTTTTATTCTTCTGCAAAAAGTTTCTGCTTCCGCTCAATCATCTCATCAATTCTCTCGATATACTGCCCGACATCCTTGACATTCTCGCATCGTTCGATCCGATGTGTGCCATCCGGATTTGGTTCTGTCCAGACACGTTTTGTGGAAGCTCCGGCTCCGCAAGCTACGATGGTCTGTTTCTCTTCCATGATCAGAATATTATAAACTCCCGCTTTTCCTTCTTTCGCATAACCGACATTCTCAAGGTTTCCCGCCATTCCCTTCTGGCGGTACAGATAATAAGGGAACAGGTCCATCTTCTTCGCATAGGAAGCGGTCAGGTCCATATGTTCCTGCGTGTTGACCATCTTATAATCTTTATAGTCTTCCTTGAACATATTTAAGCGCGCCGCGCGTTTTAGTGCCAGAGAGTGAACAGTCAGATTGTCCGGTTTTAACTGCATGATCTGCTCTAATGTATCGCGTACATCCTCTAAAGATTCTTCCGGCAGTCCCATAATGAGATCCATATTAATATCATCAAATCCAAGTTCTCTTGCGATCTTAAAACTTTCCACAGTCTGTTCTACCGAATGGCGCCTTCCGATCAGGTCGAGCGTTCTCTGCTGCATGGTCTGCGGATTGATGGAAATTCGTGTGATTCCCCATTTGCGCAGCACCTCTAATTTTTCTCTTGTGATGCTGTCCGGTCTGCCGGCTTCCACAGTAAACTCAAGGCAGTCTGACAAATCAAAACTACATTTAATTTTACGGATCAGACGGTCTAACTGATAAGGCTCTAATGTTGTCGGCGTTCCGCCACCGATATAAATGGAATTTAAATGCTTGTGATAAAACTTTGCCGCCGTATAATCAATCTCTTTTTCCAGTGCATCTAAATAAGCATCCACACGGTTCTTCCAGCTTACAAGCGGATATGATGTAAACGAGCAGTACAGGCAGGTCGTCGGACAGAACGGGATTCCGATATAAAGACTGTATCCGTTGTCATAATCAATTTTCTTTAAGATCGCATTTTCTCGTTCTGCAATATCGGTTGCAAGTTCAATCTTCTCATCGGAAGCAAAATAGGTATCCTTCATATACCGGTAGATCTCCTCCCGGCTTTTTCCTTCCTCCAGCAATTTCATAGGAATCTTCGTTGGACGGATTCCGGTCAGGTTTCCCCATGGAAGTGTTCGTTTCGTATAATCACAGAGCATACGGTACAGCATCTGCTTCAGCTGATTTTTCGTCCGCACGCGATCCGAAAAATCTACCTGAATTGTCTCATCCGGTATCTCTTTTACTTCTTCCTGACCCGGTTTTTCATTTGCCTGCGCATCCTCATTTGCATGCACGATCTCCTGCCATGTGATCTGAATCGTATCTTCCCCGTAGTTTACCTGCATGCGGATATCGATTTTTTCATCATATTCTTTTTTTTCTGCCGACACACCCACATACTGTTCCGGGAAAAATGCCTTGATCAGAGAATGAATATCATATTCAAATTCCGGTTTATTTAATAAAACTTCTATCATCCCAAAACCTCTCACTTACAGATACGGATTATACATCCGCTCTGTCCCAATCGTTGTAATATCATTGTGTCCGGTGTACACGGTCGTTTCATCCGGAAGCGGCAGAAGTTTCTCCTTAATGGAGCGGATGATCTGTGCTGCACTGCCCTTTGGGAAATCGGTGCGTCCCACCGATGTGCAAAATAGGGTGTCCCCGGAAAAAACTACATTCTGATACGGGAAATAATAGCAGCAGCCACCCACCGTATGTCCCGGTGTATGGAATACACGGATATGAAAACCGGCAAGGTCGATCTCCTGCTCATTCTTCAAAAATACATCCGCATGATAGGTCTTTTGTACACCTTCCCAGCCGCTTAAATTGAGAGACGGCGTATCTAAGGTCTCTTTTTCATGCTCCTCGGCATATATTTTGATATCAAAATGTTTTGCAAGTTCCTCCGCTCCACCCGCATGGTCAAAATGTCCATGTGTCAGCAAAATTGCGATCGGTGTCAGCTTTTCCTGACGAATCTTCTTGGCAAGTTGATCTGCACTTGCCCCCGGATCGATAACCAGTACTTCTTTTGTGTCATCGTTGATCGCAAAATAACAGTTTGTCTGTACCGGACCAACTACATATTGTTCTACTTTCAGTGGTGCCATATTTTCCCCTTTCCTGTCTGACAAAATCTTTTTCTTTACAGAAAAACTGGCTGCCCATCTGGATGCGGTTCATGTTTCCCACAACCTTCTGACAACCAGTTCTTTTAGCCCGTCGTTCTCTCTATATCAATGATACTCTCGATCTGCCGCAGTCTCTCCACAACGCTTGTAAGTTCTTCCCTGCCCTTCGTGCTGAAAGATACATCGATTGTTGCAATTCCCTGCTTGCTTGTTTTGGAGTGAATCGAATCAATATCGATCTCACGCTCTGTAAATACCTTTGTGATATCCACGAGAAGACCGGTTCGGTTATTGCCGTAGATCTTGATCTCTGCACGGTACAGGCCACTGCTACCGGACTCTTCATCATGCTGCCACTCTGCATCGATCAGACGCTCACGCTCCATATCAGACAGATTGATAATGTTGATACAGTCTGTTCTATGGATGGAAACACCTCGGCCTCTGGTTACAAATCCAACGATCTCGTCTCCCGGTACCGGACTGCAGCACTTTGAAAAATGCACTGCCACATCATAAAGTCCTTTTACGATGATACCGCTCTTGGAATGTTTCTGTACGACCTTATCTTTATTCTCGGCAATGGTCTCAAGCACTTCATCATCCGTGATACACGCAAGATGGTCTTTTTTGTATTCCTCATACATGCGGTTTACGATCTGACCTTCTTTTAAACCACCATGTCCGATCGTTGCAAGGCAGGAATTCCAGTCATGGAAACCATATTTTCTTAAAATTTTCTCCTGATATTCCGGCTTATTGATATCCGGGAAATTGATTCCCTTGGATTTTGCCGATGCGATCAAAAGTTCCTTGCCGTGTGTAATATTTTCTTCTTTTAACTCACTGCGGAACCACTGATTGATCTTATTTTTCGCCTGGGTGCTTTTTACAATATTTAACCAGTCACGGCTCGGTCCCTTTGAATTCTGGGAAGTGATTACTTCCACACGGTCACCGTTCTGGATGATGTAGTCGATTGGAACCAGTTTTCCGTTGACTTTTGCACCGATCATCTTATTGCCGACCGCGGAATGAATACTGTAAGCAAAGTCGATCGGCGTGGAACCAGTCGGAAGATTCTTGACATCTCCGGTCGGTGTAAAACAGAATACCGTATCGGAAAACAGGTCAAGATCGCTCTTTAGCAGGCTCATGAACTCTTTATTATCTGACATGTCGCGCTGCCACTCTAAGATCTGACGGAGCCAGCTCAGCTTTTCCTCTTCGGTAACGGTCATTGGCTGTGACACACCGCCATTGTTACTTGCCTCTTTGTACTTCCAATGGGCAGCGATACCATATTCAGCCGTACGATGCATCTCAAAGGTACGGATCTGTATCTCAAACGGCTGACCGGTCGGTCCGATCAGAGTCGTATGGAGTGACTGGTACATGTTCGGCTTAGGCATCGCAATGTAGTCTTTAAACCGTCCCGGAATCGGCTTATACATCTCATGAATCACACCGAGTGCTGCATAACAGTCCTTGACGGAATCCACGATGATGCGGATGGCAAACAGATCATAAATCTGGTCTAATGTCTTGTGCTGATTGACCATTTTTTTGTAAATACTGAAGAAATGTTTTGCACGTCCGTCAACCTGTGCAGGAATTCCTGCATCTTTGATGTGCTGACGCACTTCTTCCACCAGTTTCTGTACATATTCGTCCCTGACACTCTTGCGCTGTGCGATCTGATGTACCAGATCATAATAGGCATCCGGCTCTAAATACTTGAGTGAGAGATCGTCCAGCTCGATCTTGATCTTGGAAATACCAAGACGCTGTGCGATTGGTGCGTAAATATCCATCGTTTCACGCGCTTTTTCCTTCTGCTTCTCAGGTGTCATGTATTTGAGCGTACGCATATTGTGAAGACGATCCGCAAGCTTGATCAGGATAACACGGATATCCTTTGCCATTGCAAGGAACATCTTACGAAGATTCTCTGCCTGAACCTCCACTTTATCCGCATCATAAGAGAGCTGTCCTAATTTGGTAACACCATCTACCAGAAGAGCAACCTCATCTCCAAACTCCTGTGCAATCTGTTCATCCGTCATAACAGTATCTTCCACAACATCATGTAAAAGTCCTGCAACGATCGTCTCCTTATCCAGCTCTAACTCCGCTAAAATAATCGCAACACACAATGGATGGATGATATATGGCTCGCCGGACTTTCTTGCCTGTCCCTCATGTGCATCCCTCGCAACATGATATGCTTTCTCGATCAGCGATATATCTGTCGATGGATGATACTTTCGCACGCTGGCGATCAGTTCGTCATATAGTTTTTCCGGACTCTCAAACTCTTTCATCGGCTTGATGTTATCGTCCTCTTCTTTTACTTTTTTTTGCAGATCCAGTGATTCTGATGAAAAATCCGCCATGTGCCTCACCCACTTTATCCCTTTTTTAGTAGTTTATATTATATTTTATTTTTATGGAAAATGCAACGTTTATTGATGATATCATGCCCCGCTTTTGCTTATGGTATAGCGTTTCATGCATTTTCCGTCCAGATCCATTTCCTCCCGGAACATAAATCCCAGTTTTTCTGCCAGACATTCCGATGCTTTATTTCCTTTCTGGATCAGACAGTTTAATTTATCGAATTCAAGAAAATTCCATGCGTAACCGATCACAGCAAGACAGACCTCTGTTGCATATCCTTTTCTCTGATACGATACGTCGATCATATATCCAAGTTCCGGCTCACCGTCACACGCCTCACGATTCTCGATCCCGACCCGCCCGATCAGTTTTCCCGTCGCCTTTTCGATCACGACCCACATGCCGTACCCATAAAGGCGGTACATATAGTTAATATACGACCGCTGATACTCTTTTTCCTTTTCGTATTCATACAGCGGGTCTAAATATTCCGTCATTCCCTCCCCGGCATACAGTGCAAACAGGCCGTCTAAATCATCCAGTGTGATCTCCCGCACAATACAGCGTTCTGTCGTAATGATCGTCCACGGCATTCCATGTTTGCGTTTAAATGCACGGATCAGAAAGGTTTCATCTACTTCCTCAAGTCCTTCCACTAACATGACAGCATCCTGCATTCCATAGTCTGCTGTCTCATTCTGTGTCATACTGCATGGCCTTTTCTCCGCACCATCATCACTGACATCTTCTGATTTATCCGTGCCGATGAATCCTAACGCCGCCATTCCTTTTTTATCCATATTAGAAATAATGTGCCCATCTGTAGAGATGAGCACACACTCTTCCGGTGGAAACAGCGAAAGCTCTGTCATAAGACTGGCATTTTCTTTCCCTGTTACCACCAGTTTCAGATCCGACTCCGGTCTGATATTCTGTTTTAAATAATCCAGTTCCCGCTCCGGGAGTCTGTCTGCTATTATAAATCTTAATTCCGGCATCGTATTTCACATTACCTCAATCGCTTATTCTAAGGTATCCTCTTCTGTATCCGGTTCCGGCACGACCGGATCTGTGGCATAATCATATTTGATATCATCATATCCCCATCCGGCAATGATATCTTTTGGTTTGCCATCTGCCATAACTGTTTTATAGGTCGTTATTCTTACAAAATAGCGTTTGCCCTTGGTAAGTCCCTTGATCGTATATTTTAATTTATTGCTGTTTTTGATCTTGATCAGATGGATATCTTTTTCCGGTGTCGAATAAAAACCACCTTCTCCATCCGTATACTGGATCATATAACCGGTAATCTGCTCTTTGGTCTTCTTTGGTACATTCCAGCTTACCGTAGCAGAATTTGACGTCATCACCAGATCATTCAGCATTGCATTCTGCGGTGCGATCGTAAACTCCCGGATGATCGTTCCGCGGAAATCACCTTTTAATTTAATCTGAATACGATGCACTCCGATACTCCTGCAGTCTGTCAGATATTTTACGGAATAATTCTTTTTTGGAACCATCTTTCCGGTATAATTACGTTTTACCGTTACTGCAGGTTTATGTTTCTTTCCGTCGTAGACATAAGTTGTCTCTCTCTGCCAGTTATCGTCCGCAAGACACACATACAGGCTGGTTGACTGTACTAGCGGCCATTTGTTTTTGATGGAACGGTTATTTTTAAAAGTAGACTTTTTAATTCCAGGAATCTGTGTCCATGAACTTAAGTCTGTATAGGAGAGAAGATTCTTCGTCTTATCCAAAGACTCCTTTGAATCGATCACTTTAAATGTATTATATATTTTACGCTCTCTGCCATTGCTATCGCGAAGTCCCCAGTAAAAGCCCTGATCCACATCCGACTGCGGTTCGGTATCTCTCGCATAGATAAAGGATTCGATCATCTTATTGCCTTCGCTGATATAGTAAGCATACGCATATGTTGCTGCCTGCAGCTCTTCTCCCTGTGTCGAATTGAACGCCTGCTCTGCGAGCATAATCGTCGCATCTTTTCCGATCTTCTTTTTCACATATTCTGTAAGAACAGAAATGTTTTTCATAGTGATGATCGTAGAATCCACTCCACTGCCTGCTAAAGAGTCATCCCAGAATTTTGGCTCCACAAGACCCTGTGAATATGCATGATATGCAATGTTTGGACAGATCTTACCCTGCGCTTTCAGTTTCGAATAAAATGTGTCCAGTGTATTCTTCGTCGAGAAAAAGCTGTTCCCGCCTCCATCGACATCCTGATTCCAGTTATAATCAAGGCTGATATATACCTTTGAATGGCTGCTGACACTCTTTGTGGCATTATATGCAATGCGGAATGCCCGCGCATAATCATCCATATACGCACTTAAACTTTTTCCGCCCGCATAGTTCCAGTCATAAGGGCTGTCAACCTCATTTCCTAAGATCCATCCGGACACCAAATGCTGTTCATTTCCAAACTTTTCTGCCATGTAACTCATAAATGCTTCCCAGGTACGGCATCCTGCTGCTGATGTTGTCTTAATGGAAGAAAATATTTTTCCACCGCCATAGCTCATTTTGCCCGCCTGACCTTTTGCATCTTTTCCAAGCAGAAGAATCACATATACTTTTGAACCATCATCAATATACTGTCTGACCTGATCCTGCAGCCAGTTTACACGATCCCTGTCAAATGTGTATTTTTTCCCGCGGTATTTATATACTTCTTTGTTTCCGCAGTCTTTATTTAAAATTTCTTCGATTGACCAGTTTAAGACAACATGCTGCGTACGGAGTTTCTTTACCGACGTGTGATCTGCCCAGTCCGGCTGCAGTCCTTTTTTAGACGTTGTCTTAACACCGGTACCGGTGTAGGATGCCAGTGCCTCCGGATTTGTAATATACTGTGCACCACTGACTGCTATATATTTTTTTCCTTTTTTGTATGCAGCCACAAATTTCTGGCAAAGCATGCTGCTCTTATATTTTACAGAAAATGTGACAGTACCTTTTTTAAAGTTAGCGGAAGCCACCGGTTTTCCGGCAAGTTTTGCATTTTCTTTTACATTGGCATCTACCGAAAACAGGTAAAGTTTTTTTCCCATTCCTTTCTGTATTCCGGCAACTTTTGCTTTTACCGTTACCTTGCTTCCAACTGAATTTACTTTACAGGATACTAACTGTACCGGTTTTCCAGCCGCCATAACTGTTGTCTGTGCACCGGGAAAAAGCCCTGCTGCCAGGATTGCAACGAGACAGATACAAATGATTTTTTTTAATATTTTCATAACTTACATTCCCCTGTGATTTATCTATCGTGTACTGCACCTACGAGTTCTTTGATATCTTTTACCTGATAACGCTCCATATAATCGCGGATTCCGTCAACGATCTCCATAGTGACCTGCGGATTGGTAAAGTTTGCCGTTCCAACAGACACTGCTGTTGCACCTGCAAGGATCATCTCGATCGCATCATCCGCATTCATGATGCCTCCCATACCAACGATCGGGATATTCACTGCCTGCGCAGTCTGGTATACCATGCGGACTGCAACCGGATGCACTGCAGGACCCGACATACCGCCTGTTCTGTTCGCTAATGCAAATGTACGTCTGTGAATATCAATCTTCATACCTGTCAATGTATTGATCAAAGATAAACCATCTGCACCGCCAGCCTCTGCCGCACGTGCCATCTCAGTGATATCTGTTACATTCGGAGAAAGTTTCATGATGACCGGCTGCTTTGCATGTGCCTTGATCTCTCTTGTAATATCCTCCACCATTTTCGGATTCTGCCCAAATGCGATACCACCCTCTTTTACATTCGGACAGGAAATATTGATCTCTAACAGATCGACCGGCTGATCGGCAAGTCTGTCTACAACTTCAACATATTCCGCAGTTGTGTGTCCACATACATTGACAACAATTCTGGTATCATATTTTTTTAAAAACGGAATATCACGCTCGATAAAAAGATCGATACCCGGATTCTGAAGTCCGATCGCATTTAACATACCGCCATACACTTCTGCCACACGTGGTGTCGGATTTCCCTCCCATGGCACATTTGCAACACCTTTTGTCACAACAGCACCAAGACAGTTCAAATCCACGAACTCAGAATATTCTTCTCCGGCGCCAAACGTTCCGGACGCAGTCATGACCGGATTATTTAATGTCACTCCACATAAATCAACTTTCATGTTCATCAGAATTCTACCTCCTGTGCAAGAAATACCGGTCCCTCTTTACAGATTCTCTTATTTTTCACATTACTGTGTGCATCTTTTTCTTTTGACTTGCACACACAGGCAAGGCAGGCACCGATTCCACATGCCATACGCTCTTCCATGGAAATCCAACATTCGATATTCTGCTCTGCCGCGTATTCTTTGATCGCACGAAGCATCGGTGTCGGTCCACAGGCATAGATGATATCTGCGTCTAATCCATTCTCACGGATCGCATCCAGGACATTTCCTTCCGTTCCGGCACTGCCATCCTCCGTTGCAATATAGATCTGTCCGCGATTCCGGAAATCCTCTAATAAAAACAGTTCATCCCTGAATCCAAGCACGATCTTTTTCTCGCAGTCTAACTCTTTTGCGAGTTCTAACATTGGTGGAATTCCGATTCCGCCGCCGATTAAAAATGCTTTTTTATTTTTCTTCGGAAATCCGTTTCCAAGCGGGCCAACCACTTTTAACTGCATACCGGTACGCATACCGGAAAATTCTGCGGTTCCCTTTCCTGCCACACGGTATACCAGACGGATGGCGCCGTCTTTTCTGTCGATCTCACAGATACTGATCGGTCTTGGAAGCAGTCTGCTTCCCTCATTACAGTAAACAGAAACAAACTGTCCTGCCTTTGCATGTGCTGCGATATTCTCTGTGCGAAGCCACATGCTGTAAATGTCATCCGCGATCTCTTCCTGCCTGATGATGATCGCAGTTTCCTCAAATTTTGTACCCTTTGTCTGCATGAATTTTCTCCTTTTATTAACCGCTTTTCTTATTCTTCATATACAATGTGACCGCCAACGATCGTCATTTTTACTTTTCCGGTCACGGTTCTGCCGTCAAACGGTGTATTTCTTCCTTTGCTGGCAAATTTATTTTTATCAATCTTATAAGTCTCATTTGGATCAAAGATCACAATATCTGCTGTCTTTCCCGGTGCAATATCACCCTTATCGATTCCAACGATCTTTGCCGGATTGTAGCTCATTTTTTCTGCCATCTGCATTGGTGTCAGATAACCGCCAAGTACAAGCTCTGTATAAGTCAGGCATGCAGCCGTCTCAAGACCTACGATTCCAAACGGTGCATTTTTCATGGATGTATTTTTATCTGCAAATGTATGCGGTGCATGATCGGTAGAAATAACATCCATAATATTGTCACGAAGTCCGGCTCTTAATGCCTCCACGTCTTTTTTGGTACGAAGCGGAGGATTCATCTTGAAATTGGTATCTGCATCCGCATCCGCAGCAATCACATTCTTTTCCACATCCATTTCCGGTGCGATCTTGCGTATATCATCCGAAGTCAGTGTAAAATGATGCGGGCATACTTCTGCGGTAACTTTTACATTCTTCTGCTTTGCAAGATCGACCATCATGACGGAATCTTCCGTCGAGCAATGACATAAATGAAGTTTTGCACCGGTGTCGTGGCTTAGCATGATATCTCTTGCAACAATGATATCTTCTACGGAATTGGTGATTCCCTTTAATCCAAGCTCTCTTGCATGCTCATCCTCATTCATGACACCGCCATTGACAAGATTTTTATCCTCACAATGTGCAAGTACCACAATGCCCAATTTTGCAGCTTTTTCCATCGCCTCGCGGTATAACTGGGCATTCATGACGGATTTTCCGTCCTCACTGATTGCAGGGATTCCAGCCTTCACCATTCCCTCAATATCCGCAAGTTCTTTTCCTTCCTGGTTCTTTGTCACGGCACCCACCTGTAATACATTTACAAGTCCGACCGTTTTTGCCTTATTATGCACATAATTTACAACATCCGGATTGTCAACAACCGGTTTGGTGTTCGGCATTGCAAGAATCGTTGTATATCCACCGTGTGCTGCTGCGCGGCAGCCTGTTTCGATCGTTTCCTTTTCCTCAAATCCCGGATCACGCAGATGCACATGCATGTCAATAAATCCCGGCATGACAAAACATCCCTTTGCATTGATCTTCCGGTCTGCTTTCTCTTTGATCCCTTTTGCAATCTTAGAAACAACACCATTTTCCACCAATACATCTGCAACTTCATTCATCCCTGTGGCAGGATTGATCACCTGTCCATTTTGAATTAATATTGTCATAATTTCTCCATTCCGAAGCACGCTTTCATCGCTTCTGTGCAAAATTTTGTCTGTATTCTGTCAAATTTTATATCAGTGTACCATATGCAAAAATCTTCGTAAACACAAAGCCTCTATAAACTGCCATAGATTTCCGGCGTGACATAGGCGCGGATAAAAATGCCCTCCGGCCGGTACTCTTCTTCTAAAAGTTCCCCGCTTTTCCTGATCTGCTGCAAAATTCCCGCATCCTGATAAGCGATCGTGCGCTCCACCAATATCTTATTATCACGCAGTAACGTGCAGAAAAGCTCTTTTAACTCCTCTAAACCGGTTTCCTCTTTCGCAGAGATCGCTAATGTATGATCCGCCTTAAAATCACGTAACGGTTCCCCGTCTGTTACCTGATCCTGTTTGTTAAACAGCGTTATGATCGTTTTTTCTTTGATATCGAGCTGGTAAAGTGTGTCATACACGATATGCATCTGCTTATCGCGCTGTGGATTGGAGGCATCCACCACATGCAGAATATAGTCCGCATATTTTGCTTCCTCTAAAGTACTCTTAAACGCTTCGATCAGATGATGTGGCAGCTTCCGGATAAAACCAACCGTATCTGTCAGAAGGATTTCCTGCCTGCCCGGCAGCTCTAATACACGCGTTGTCGGATCTAAGGTAGCAAACAGCTTATCTTCCTCTAACACGCCCGCGCCTGTTAAGTGATTTAACAGTGTTGACTTTCCTGCATTGGTGTATCCGACAATCGCAGCCACAGGTATCTGTTTCTTTTCTCTCTGGGCACGCGTGATCTCGCGGTGTTTACGCACTTCTTTTAATTCGCGGTTCAACTGGGCGATGCGGTCTTTGATCAGACGCCTGTCCATCTCTAACTTTTTCTCACCCGGTCCTCTTGTACCGATACCACCACCAAGCCTTGACATTGACCTGCCAAGTCCGGTCAGACGGCTGAGTCTGTATTTTAACTGCGCTAACTCAACCTGGATCTTTCCTTCACTTGTTGTCGCCCGCGCCGCAAAAATATCAAGAATAATAAGTGTCCGGTCCATGACCTTCGTGTCTAACATCTGCTCTAAGTTTTTAAGCTGTGCCGGTGACAGCTCATCATCACAGACAATACCTGTTGCCCCCAGCTCTGCGATCATGTCTGCGATCTCCTGAACTTTTCCGGTTCCGACATAGGAGCCCGGATGGATCAGTTCGCGTTTCTGGATCAGAGTTCCAACGGTAACCGCTCCGGCAGTCTTAACGAGTTCTGCTAACTCTGCAACAGAATCCTCCGCATCGTCTCCCTCCTGTTCACTGACACCTACTAAGATGACGCGTTCTTTTACCTCTTCTATTTTAATGGGTTCTGGCATTTGTTCCTCCCTTGCTGTTTTTAATTCTGACTTCCCGTATCCTGTGAAGAACTATCCTCTGCGGAACTATCTCCTGTGGCATTTTCTGCTGAGCCATCTGCTGTGGAACTATCTCCTGTGACATTCTCTGCTGGGCTATCTGCTGTGGAACTATCTCCTGCAGCACTTTCCTCTGTAGATTCTGTGTTACTGCTCTCATCCGTACTCTGACGATTCTTTAAGAAAATATATTCTCTCTGTGCCGCCTCATCATCCGGATAAAGCGAAACATACTGCTGGACAACATCCCATGCGGATGTAAAATCTCCACTATATTCATAAGCAATGATCTGATTTGACAGAAGTTCCTGCTGGTTCGTAACATTATCCATCGCAAGTCCCTGTCTGATATCCTCTAAAGCTGCCTCATAGTTGCCTTTTCCCATCTGGATCTCGGCAAGTGCATTCATTGCAATCGAATCAGCCGTACCACTGTCCACATATGCCTGATAATACTTCTCTGCATTCGCAGAATCTTCCTCAGCTTCATAGACCTGTGCAAGATAGAGATTTGCCTTGGCACTGTCTTTTTTCACTGCTTCTTCTAACTCTTTAACTGCATTTGCATACTGACCAAGAAGATAATAAATCCTGCCTCGCCAGGTCAGATTTTCTGCAGAATTGCCTTTGATATCAAAAGCCCTGTTTAAATACTCTTCCCCTTCGTCAGTCATATTATTAGCGGCAAGGTTCTCATAAATCCCAACATACAATTCATAATCATCCGGGTTATATTTCACTGCATTTGCAAAATCTTTTTTTGCTGTATCTGTATCCTGCTGTTTTAAACTCAGACATCCATGCAGGTAATAGGCATTTCCATTCTTCCCATCATAATCGATCATCGCCTGGTAAGTTGCAAGTGCTCCCTCAATATCTCCTCCGGCATACTGTGCCGCTGCCTTGTAGTAACAGATATCTAACTCGGTATCTGTGATCTTACCTACACACTGGGAAAGTGCACTGTTAAAAGCTGCAACTGCCCCCTCATAGTCACCGGACTGCATACTGTTGATCCCGATCTTGCGGAAATCCAGTTCGTCCTCTAAACGCTCATTGGTGCATCCGGTAAAAAGTGCAGCAAACAGCACTGCCCCTGCAACCATATACGGCAATCTGTGTTTCTTCATCTCTATATTAATTCCTTTTCTCTATAATTCTTCAAACACCAGCCGCATATCATACCACACGGCTCCCCCATGTTTTGACATGGACTTTCCTTCATTAATATAACCAAATTTCTCATAAAATGGAATAAGACTTTCTTTACATGTCAAAACAATTCCTTTGCGTCCCTGTGCTTTCACGTCCTCAACCACATGCTCCATGAGCTTTGACGCACATCCCATCTTCTGATATGCCGGCAGCGTTGCCACTCCAAAGATCATCTGCCACTGCCCATCTTCCATGTGCATCGTGGCATCCTCAAACATCTCATCCCGCAAAATCGGAATATTGGTCGTCATTCCATTGATCATGCTCACTATTTTTCCAGAGTCCTCCAGTAACCAAAAATGATTCGGAAATACGGTCAGTCTTTTCTCAAAAGAGTCTTTTTCTGCTGCTTCTTCCGGTGGAAAGCACTGTCTCTCCATTTCCGTGATCGCATCTATATCATTTATTGTTGCTAATCTTATGTCCATTGTTGTGTGTCTCCATTATTTCTTAAAAAGTGCCTGCAAGCAGTCATTTTTTATCATTTGGCTGCACTCCTGTCCGCAGTGCACGTCCGAAAAATCAGAGATTTTCCGGACTGTCGGGCTTTCGCCCTATCAACGAAGCAAACAATAAAAAAGTGCCTGCAAGCAGTCATTTTTTATTGTTCACTTCGTTGGCACTGCTCAATGCTTACGCACATTATACCATACCTTTTTGATATTTTGCATTGTATTTGAAACTTTTTATGACTATGCTGTATCTAATAGTCAGATGATTCGAAAGAATCAAATATTTGCAAAGGAGGATCTGATCTTGAAATTCTTTTCCGGAAAAGAAAAAAAACTTACTGCAGAATCCAATGACGAACTCATTGAACGATTACTGCTTGAAAATTACAACCGCTACTATCATCTTGCATACAGCTATGTACATAATCCCGACGATGCAAGTGACATTGTACAAAACGGAGCCTATCTGGCGATCAAAAACAGTGCTTCCCTAAGGCAGCCGGAATATGCGGCGACCTGGATTTACCGCATCATGTTAAATGAGATTTTTCATCATTTAAAGCGGCCGGATACCATTTCTTACGAGGATTCACTGATCGCAGAGGGAAAACCGGACCAGTATCAGGACTTAGATCTTAGAACTGCGCTTGATTCTTTGTCCCCGGAGGATAAGGCGATCGTGGAACTTCGGTATTTCGAGGACTTAAAAATCGAAGATATCGCCCGCGTCTTAAATGAAAATGTCAATACCATAAAAAGCCGTCTGTACCGCAGTATGCAGAAGTTAAAACTGAAAATGGAGGTAACCGAATGAACACAAATGATTTTTATGAATTAAAAAAATCCTATGACACCTCGCAAATGCCTGAAAAGGAGGTCATAAAAATGAAAGAAAAAATGAATCAGGCGAAAGCCGAGAAGAAGAACAAACACAATAAAACCATTATCACAAGAATCTGGGTTGGCGCTGCTGCAGCGATCGCAGCGTTTGTCATCCTGCCAAATACTTCACCGCGTGTCGCCTATGCGATGGAACAGATCCCGCTGCTTGGAAATCTGATCGAGGTCGTCACATTCCGCGATTACCAGTACAGCAGTGACAAAAACAACGCCGATGTCAATGTTCCAAAACTAGTACCGGAAACTGTCGCTTCCACTGAAAATACAACGGAAGACCCGGTTGGGGAAAATTTAAAGAAATCAACCGATGAGATCAATGCAGAGATTGAAAAGATCAGTGACAGCCTGATCGCAGAGTTCAAACAGAATATGAACAACGAAGGTTATCAGGATGTCATGATCAAACATGAGGTCATCAACACAACTGACGACTATTTTACCTTAAAACTGATGTGTTATCAGGCTGCCGGCAGCGGTTATGAGATGGATTATTATTACACGATTGATTTAAAGACCGGGGAACGCCTTGCGTTAAAAGATCTTTTTAAAGAGGGATCTGACTATATCACCCCGATCAGCGAAAACATCAAATCACAGATGCGAGGGCAGATGGATGCCGACGAAAATGTCTCCTACTGGCTGGATGATACAGAAGTTCCTGAATGGAACTTTACCTCCATTAACGATGATACTTCCTTCTATGTTAATGCTGACGGAAATCTCGTCATCAGCTTCAACGAGGGCGATGTCGGTCCAATGTCTATGGGTGTTGTAGAATTTACGATCCCACACGATGCGATCGCCGATATTTTAAAATAAGAAATGTCTATGTAGTAAAGGATTCTGGCATGGTATTCAGCAGTCTCAACTTTATTTTTATTTTTTTGCCATTATTTCTGTTTGCCTATTATGTCACACCTGCTGCTTTCAGAAACAATACGCTCTTTGCAGGGAGCGTATTGTTTTATGCAATCGGGGTGATCAAACAGCCATATGCACTGTTTCTATTAATGGTTCTGACCTATCTCAATTATGTGTTTGGAATCTGCCTTTATCAGATACACAATTCAAGAAAAAAGAGACTCTTTTTGACAAAAGTTATTTTTTTCGATTTTTTATGGTTGTTTTTGTTTAAATATTCCAGACATTTATCTCTGCCGCTCGGAATCAGTTTTTATACGTTCCAGCTGACTGCATATCTTTTTGATATCTATTACGGACGTATTTTACCGGAACGGGATTTTGTGACATTCGGTACTTACATCAGCATGTTCCCAAAATTAATTTCCGGACCAATTACCCCGTATGAGATGCTGCGCAGGCAGCTTCACAGCGCAAGACGCTTTCTGCCCGAAAATCTTGCGGAGGGTATGAAACTTTTTATCCGGGGACTTGGCTTAAAAGCGATTCTGGCGAATCAGTTTGGCAGTCTGTGGGCAAATGTTGGCACGATCGGATATGAAAGTATCTCCACACCGCTTGCATGGCTTGGAATCTATGCATATTCTTTCCAGATTTACTTTGATTTTTATGGTTATTCCCTGATGGCAGCAGGTCTGGGCAGAATGCTTGGTTTTAATCTTCCCATAAACTTTAAGCACCCCTATCTTTCCACAAGCATGACAGAATTCTGGCGGCGCTGGCATATTACACTGGGACAATGGTTTCAGACCTACATCTATATTCCACTTGGCGGCAACCGCACAGGCATCTGCAAATGGATCCGCAACCTGCTTGTCGTGTGGATACTTACCGGAATCTGGCATGGCACAGAATTTCATTTTATTCTGTGGGGATTTTCCCTGTTCGTCATTGTATTGACAGAAAAACTGCTGTTAAAAAAATTGACGGACCGATACGCGCTGGCCGGACATCTTTATATGGCAGTTCTGATCCCATTGTCGTGGATGCTTTTTGGAATCAGTGATCCCGGCAGTATTGAAGTCTACATCCGGAAATTATTTCCATTTTTTTCCGCCGATGATGCCATTATTTATGTGAATGATTTCTGGAAAAATTTAAATGATTTCCGCTTTATCATCCCTGCCGGCTTCCTTTTTTCTACAAGGCTTCCGGTCCGCCTTTTAAAAAAAATCAGGGGCTCTGTGCCAGAAATTTTTGTCTATCTGGCAATTTTCTGGTCTTCTGTTTACTGTATTTACGTTGGCTCTAATGACCCATTTTTATATTTCAGATTTTAACGAAGGAACACTATGCGAAAAAAAATATCTGCCATATTGTTTTATTTTTTCTTTTTGATAAGCTGCCTTTTGATTCCACTCATTTACTTATATGTAACGTTAAACATAAATGCAGCCAAAAATACGTCCTTGTCCGTGTCTTCTGTCTCCGCCACACAAAAACAGGACACCACGATACCATCGGACACTTCCGGTGCGCCATCTGACAATACAGACCGGCAGGATATCCCGGACACAGAAGTTCCGATGACAGAAATGACCACTGTTGATGCAGATTATTTCGATGACGCTTTAATGATCGGTGATTCCCGCACCGTCGGATTAAAAGAATATGGTACGTTGGGCAATGCCACCTTTTATTGTGATTCGGGTCTCAGTATCTATGATCTGGAAAACAAAAAAATTATGGTGGACGGTATCGGAAAGGTCAGTATCTCTGATCTTTTAGCCAGCCATACCTATCATAAAATATATCTGATGCTCGGCATTAATGAACTTGGCTACGATGTCACACAGACATTTGAAAAATATGCGTCGTTTGTAAATTTTCTGCAAACCATGCAGCCGGATGCGATCATTTATGTGGAAGCAAATCTTCATGTGACTGCACAGCGCTCAGACTCGGATAAGACATTCAATAATGCCAATATCAATGCCTTTAATCAAAAAATTGCGACATTAGCCGATCACCGGACCATTTATTATCTGGACATCAATGAACTTTTTGACGATGCAAACGGCAATCTCGACACACAGTACAGCAATGATAATGCGCATCCCCTCGGAAAATACTATGCAGTATGGTGTGACTGGTTAATGGAGCACGCCGTTGTCCGTGACATGAAATCATAACCCCTTGCACCAGTTTTAAAATATCGTTATAATATCTCTTGCAGATTACGGGGACATGAAACAGCCTGCGCTATCTTTTGTATGGCATCCCCACAGAAACGGAGATATAATATTTATGAACAAAAAAGATATTTTAGAATTAAAACGACGGTTCAAAAAGGATGCCTGCACTTTCACAAGACTGTGCGGCTGTTACGTGGATGCCGACCACAATAAGGTAACTTCCTTTGGAGAGACATTTTTAAATCTGGAAGATGAAGAATTTTACAAATACTTAGAGATCGCCAAAAAAGTAATGTCCGGCACGATCAGGAATAACCTTTTAGAGCTGGAATTTCCGACTGCGGAGGAAGCCGCCGGCGGCAGGCAGCAGTTTTTGATGGGACTGCGCGAGAGTGCCTTAAAAAATGATGATCTGATGGATGCATTTTATGATCTCGTCATCGACAGTTACGACTACGTGGGAAATTATCTGATCCTTGTATTCCATGATGCCTATGACGTCATGACAAAAACATCAGACAATAATAAATTAGACGAATCGGAGGAAGTTTACGAATACCTGCTCTGCGCGATCTGTCCGGTCAACCTGACAAAACCGGGGCTTGGCTACCGTGAGGATGAAAACCGTATCGGTCCGCGTATCCGTGACTGGGTAGTAGGCGCACCGGATACCGGGTTTGTATTTCCTGCATTTACTGACCGAAGTACTGATATCCACTCTGTCATGTTTTACACCAGAGATACCAAGACACCTCACTCTGAATTTATGGAATCCGGTCTCGGCTGCGGTTCTAAATTTACTGCTACCGAACAGAAACTTACTTTCCAGAGCATTGTAAAAGAAGTTATCGGGGAAGATGATGATGAAAGCGATGCTATCTTCATGGATATTCAGGATAATTTAAATGACCTGATCCCTGTCGCTTTAGAAGATGAACCAGAACCGGAACCGGTTCCTGTTACAAAAAGCACGATCTCATCTGTTCTCGCCGAGAGCGGTGTCACGGAAGAACAGGCTGCCGTGATCGAGCAGACTTATGAAAATGTATTTGGTGAAGAAGTCCCTGTTGCAGAACACCTGGTAGATCCAAAACTGGTAGAAGCAAATGCAAAACGTAAAGAAAAATTAGAACTGGTACAACAGGTTGAAAATCTGAAACAACAGTTAGAAGAAACACGTGCCCTTCCAGTCGGAGAATCTGATGAGGACGATGTCCCGGCAGTCAAAACCTATGATGTCATTCTGCGCGTCAAACCGGAAAAAGTCGATCAGATCCACTCTCAGGTTATCGACGGTCAGAAATGCCTTGTCATTCCAATGGATGAGGACGAGCATGCTGCCGTTAATGGTGTGAATACAACGATCTGATAGCCTTTCTGACAAATGCTGGTTTGTTTATGAAATAAATCATCTCCCCAAATGGTGTATCGTAGGCTTGTGAGTGGCATCTTGCGCAAAGCCGGAGTAATTTTTGTTCCGTTGTACGAAAATAAGAAAAGTCTAGGTATGCCTGAATTAGATTTTCTCGGAGTGACGTGACCGGCAACAACGAGTCATCCATGACTCGATGCTGCCTTGTTCTGCCATCCGTGGCAGAACATCACTATGTATAGACAGGCACACCAAGATTTTCTAATTTTCTCCCAAAGTCACAAAATCAGCTTCGGCTTTGCGCAAGATGCCAGCCTCCAGGTTATGAAATACCATTTGGGTGGGCGGTTCATCTCAAAATCGGGGGGCGTAGGTGTGGATTTTTGATATTCGCACGAATGAAAATATGCT
>NZ_QSCK01000060.1:0-7652 GCF_003463035.1 Roseburia sp. OF03-24
CAAAGCCTGAGCTGATTTTGTGACTTTGGGAGAAAATTAGAAAATCTATCTCAATCTGATAATGGTCAGATTGAGATTGTGTGTCTGTAGATACACAGTGATGTTCTGCCACGGATGGCAGAACAAGGCTTCACGAGCCACGGATGGCTCGTTGAACGCCGGTCACGTCACTCCGAGAAAATCTAACTCAGACACACTTAGACTTTTCTTATTTTCGTACAATGGAACCAAAATTAACTCCGGCTTTGCGCAAGATGCCACTCACAGACCTGCGACACACCATTGGGACGGGCGATTTATTTCATAAACAAACCAGCATTTAACCGGATAGCAGAGTTCCTTTTATTTTGTGATTGAATAATGCGGCTTCTTGTAGTATACTATAAAAATAGTTCTGATAACTCAGTAATTCTATGCCACATCAGCAGCAAGTTTCACAAAACAAAAATATGTAGGAATGGCTTGAAGATGTTTTTGTATATTTTATGATCAAAAGTATTTTCAGGATAATGCCGAAAGTGAAGGGGATGCAGTATTTATTCTTACAAACAAATATGTAAGATCAAAAAATGAGAAAAAACTTGACATATATATAGACAGACTATATACTTTAGATATATAGATAGACTATATAACAAGGAGGAAAATCCTCTCCTCGTCAAGGAACTCGGATTTTGCTTCGCAAAACAAGGAGGAAAATCCTCTGCTCGCCAAAGGGACTCGGATTTTGCTTCGCAAAACAAGGAGGAAAATCCTCTGCTCGCCAAAGGGCTCGCATTTTCCTTCGGAAAACAAGGAGGATTTTATGTTAAACAAATCATTGATTCAGGGTAGTCTTTCCATGCTGATCTTACGGCTTTTAGACGAGAAAGACATGTATGGTTACGAAATGATCGAAACATTAAGGAAAAGATCGGAAAATGTATTTGAATTAAAAGCGGGATCTCTTTATCCGCTTTTGCATACCTTAGAGGCAAACAATCTTGTTACGGCTTATGAGGATGATGCAAGTGGGAAAATGCGCAAATATTATCACATTACCGGAGAAGGAAAACGTATTTTAAAAGAGAAAAAAGACGAATGGAATACGTATGCCGCAGCAGTTACAAATGTATTGTCATGTAAAGCCATGGAAATGTGTATTTGAAAAAATGAAATGGCATCAGGCAGTGAAATGTGTAAAAAATGTAGGGATGAAAAAAGCAAACATGGCAGAAAGAGCCGGGAGGGAATACATTGACAGATTACAAAGAATATATGAAGACTCTGGAAGAACAGATTCAAAATAAGCGTGCCAGAGCGCTTGTGTCAGAAGAAATAAACGGGCATATAGAAGAACAGGCACAAGGCTATGAGGAAGAAGGAATGAGCAGGGAAGATGCAAAAAGAGAGGCAGTGCGGCAGATGGGAGATCCGGTGGAAACAGGATGTGCATTAAACCGTATCCACAGACCGGCATTTCCATGGAAACTTTTTGTGCTGGCGGTTCTTTTAACGGCGGCATCTATACTCATGTCAGTTGTTATTTCCGGAAAAACAGAAGGTGGGACATCACAGGCAGAACAGCTTAGATCATTGCTTGTGATAAATGGTGTCAGCTTCGCAATGATCTTTCTGGTGATGTATGTCGATTATACATGGCTGTTTTTACATATCCGTGCGGTTGCTGTCTGTTATCTGATCTGCCTGTGTCTGGTATGGTCAGGTGGTGTTATTGGAAATTATCAGACCGCACTTTTAGCGTGTTACAGTATGCAGGTATTACTGCCGGTTATTTTTGCAGGAGTCATTTACCAGTATCGTGGGAATGAATTTGCTGGTATCCTGAAAGCAGTGGGATGGATCTTTGTACCATTTCTGGTATTGTTTCTTATGGCAACACCGATGAGTACAGCGGCGGTTTTGGAAAATGCAGTGGTCTGTCTGTTCTTGCTTGTGGCAGCGGTACTTCGTGGGATATTTGGAAATAAGAAGAAACGGTATCTGGTAAAACTGGCAGGTCTTGCGTTCGGGCTTTTGGGAGCAGGAGTGCTTTTGTATCATCATTTTTTCACAAATGGTTATGTGAAGGCAAGACTTGAACATATGGGGCAATTTGGTTTCCAAAACAGAATGATAAAGAGTGCGGCTGCAGAATACAGCCTGTTTGGAAACAGGACGCTGCTGATGCAGGGGCATGCACAGGACGGCGAATATTTACTTGGAAATATCTTCAGTTATTTTGGAATCATAGCAGGTGTGCTGGTTATAGCAGCCTTTGTGTGGTTTTTACTTCAGGCATTCAGACAGTCACTGATGCAGAGCAACCGGATGGGATTTTTGCTCGGAATGGCATGCAGTATTGCATTGATCGTGCGTGTGCTGGTCATTTATGTTGCAATGAATTTTGGATATGCCGTGATCTATACGGTGGCAGTTCCGTTTTTTTCCACAAATCTGATGATGGCAGTAGTCAATGGAATTTATGTCGGGTTGTTATTTTGTGTGCTGCGGAATAAAATGATATTAAAAGAACCGTGCATTGAAAGAAAAAATACGGCGGTTTTATAAGCCTGACAGGTTTACAGGGGCAGATTTGCAGAAAGGATTCATCGGATATGAATTATATCGACATGCATTGTGATACGCTTGCAAAAGCAGTGGAACAGAAAAAAGAGACGGCAAAAAAACTGGAACATACGATGGTGGATGCAGAAAGGCTGCACCGGTGTGGCACAAAAGCACAGTTTTTTGCCATGTTTTTACAGCAGAAAAAAGAAGAAAACTGGAGTGATCCGGGACATGATCCAGACGGCTGCCGGTCAGAAAAGAGAAAGATAAGTCTTTGGTATAACGGGGCAGAGATCGAAAAGCAGATGCAGGATATGTATGCAGTATATCAGAATACGATGGAAAATTGTGCAGATATCATTGCGCCGGCATGCACCTATGAGGATTTGCAGCGCAACTGGCAGCAGAAAAAAGTATCAGCCTTTCTGACGGTGGAAAACGGATGCGTTGTGGATGGAAAAATGGAGCGCTTAGAGCAGCTTTATCAGATGGGAGTACGGCTTATCACGCTGACCTGGAATGATGATAATTGTTTCGGACATCCGCATGCGAAAGATGCAGGAAGGATGCAGCTTGGACTGACGCCGTTTGGGAAGGAAGCTGTCACATATATGACAGAACGTGGAATCCTTGTGGATGTTTCCCATTTATCGGATGGCGGGTTTTATGATGTGGCAGAGCTTGTGAAGGGACCGTTTGTGGCATCCCATTCAAACTGCAGGGAACTCGCTCCTGCAACGAGAAATCTGACGGATGATATGATACGGATATTGGCAGAGCATGGCGGTGTGTGTGGACTTAATTTTTATCCACCGTTTTTAAATACAGATCCTGTGGATAAAGTAAGCAGGATCGAAAGAATGTGTGAACATGTGAAACATCTGGTCAATGTTGGCGGGATTGAATGTGTGGGCATTGGTACGGATTTTGACGGGATTGAGGGAAATCTTGAGATTGCTGACTGCATGGAGATGGAAAAATTATTCGATGCACTGCAGAAAAAAGGATTTTGTGAGGATGACATAGAAAGAATCGCGTACAAAAATGTGGAACGTGTGATCCGTGAAGTGATGTAAAAACTATTATTGTGAAAAAGAGCAGCCAGGTACCAATATAATGGAATGAAAATATAAAGACCGGAATACCCATAAAAATTGGATATGGATATTCCGGTTCTTTCTATCTGCCGCATGCTCAAAGCAGCAGGCGGTATATTTATTACCGGTTCATCTCAGAATGATAACCTGTATTTTGGTGTTCTGCGATAATGCTGTCGATCTCTTCAAGGTCGGTCGTTATCATATCACCGATGACACTGTGCTTGATGGCTGCCATGGCATTGCCGTATTCTAAGGCTTTACGGCAGTCCTTATGTTTTAAGTAGCCATAGAGGGCACCGGAAACATAGGCATCACCGCTTCCGATACGGTCGACTACGTCGATATTGTTGTAGGGTTCCTCGCGGTAGTAGGCATCATCTTTCGCAGAATAAATAATGGAAGTAAAGTTATGCTTCTTTGGCGTGATGACGGTGCGCTCTGTGGATGCAACCACGGAGATCGGGTACTGCTCGCAGAAAGACTTCTGGATTTCCTCGATCGAGCCTGTTTTGCCAAAGGTCAGGCGGGCGGTATCTTCAGAACAGAAAAAGATATCTACAAAGGGAAGAATCTGTTCGATGCAGGCTCTTGCCTCCTCACCGGTCCAGAGATTGGCACGGTAGTTGACATCAAAAGAGATCAGGGTTCCCTGCTCTTTGAATTTGCGGATACACTCGATGGCAAACTTCTGTGCTTTGCCGCCAAGACCTAAAGTGATACCGCTGGTGTGGAACAGGCGTGTGTTATAAAACATGGTTTCCGGTACATCTTTGATATCGATGTTGTTGATGGAAGAATGTTTTCTGTCATAGACAACACGCGGTTTACGTGGATAGGAACCATATTCGTAATAATAGACACCGATACGGCTGTCGTCTGCTGTATCGGAGATCAGATAATTTTCACTGACACGGGATGCGTTCATCTGGTTTTTGATGAATGCGGCGAGCAGGTTATTTGGAATCTTAGAGATCATTGCCGTCTTTAAGCCAAGCTGTCCGATCTCGGAGGCAATATTTAACTCGGCACCTCCTAAATGCTTCATTAAAGTATCGCCCTGTGCGAGACGTCCGTTGATCGGAGTGGAAAGACGAAGCAGAATCTCTCCTAATGTGATGACATCATATTTACGGTCCATGGAAAAACCTCCTTAAAAAATATATCATAACAGTTTCAAAATATGAAACCAAGTTCTACAATATGAACCAATACATATGCATTATATAACATATCTCAAAAATAAAAAAGAGAAAGTTGCAAATATTTCACAACTTTTTTGGATAAAAATAACAGAACCTATAAAAATTGCATTAAAGTAAAAACATGTTTGACATTCTATTTTTCAGTGCTATAATAAAAATATAAATTATGAAACAGCGTTTCACAATGTGAAACATTTTATTTTAGGAGGATTTAAATCATGGCAAAGAAAGTCGTTACATTTGGTGAGATCATGCTTCGTCTGGCACCAGAAGGATATTATCGTTTCGTACAGGCTACATCCTACGGCGCAACATACGGCGGTGGAGAGGCTAACGTTGCAGTTTCTTTAGCAAACTACGGTTTGGATGCAAGTTTTGTTACAAAGCTCCCGACACATGAGATCGGACAGGCTGGTGTGAATGCATTAAGACAGTATGGTGTTGATACATCTGATATCGTTCGTGGTGGTGACCGTGTTGGCATCTACTTCTTAGAGAAAGGCGCAAGCCAGAGACCATCTAAAGTTGTTTATGACCGTGCAGGTTCTTCCATTGCAACAGCTACAACAGCTGATTTTGACTGGGATAAGATTTTTGACGGTGCAGACTGGTTCCACTTTACAGGAATCACACCGGCACTCGGCGATAATGTTGCAGCAATCTGTTTAGAGGCATGTAAAGCTGCAAAAGCAAAAGGAATCACTGTAAGCTGTGATTTAAATTACCGTAATAAATTATGGTCCAAAGAAAAAGCAGGCCAGGTTATGGGCGAGCTTTGCAAATATGTAGATGTATGTATCTCCAATGAGGAAGATGCAAACGACGTATTCGGTATCAAGTCTGAGGGTACAGAGGTAACTGCAGGCGAGTTAAATAAAGAAGGATACAAAGAGGTTGCACAGAAATTAACAGACCGTTTCGGTTTCAAGAAAGTTGCGATCACATTAAGAACATCTATCTCTGCAAACGACAACCGCTGGGCAGCAATGCTCTATGAGGATGGACAGAGCTACTTCTCCAAAGAGTACTTAATGCACATCGTTGACCGTGTTGGTGGAGGAGATTCCTTCGGTGGCGGATTAATCTACGCTTGTTTAAATGATTATGATCCACAGGCTACCATTGAGTTCGCAGTAGCAGCAAGTTGTCTGAAACATTCCGTAGAAGGTGACTTCAACATGGTAAGCGTTGATGAAGTTAAGAAATTAGCTGGCGGAGATGCTTCCGGACGTGTTCAGAGATAATAAGATTACGACAAGATCATTTTGTTAATTCCTTTCCCTAATTTAATATAATTGTCTGCCATGTGCAGATAGTGTACAGTCTTTTTACCCATTTGGACTGTACGAACAAGACGGACTGCCGTTTCATGAGAATATCATGAGACGGCAGTTTTTTTGATTCATAAGATATTACGTCCTATGAATCAAAAAGCCCTCCGGGCGGGATGCGCATCTCGCGGAGAAGAAGTTAGCTGTAAACAGCACCGCTCGAGCGCAAAAGAGTCACAAGCGACTCTTTATTTTGTGATAATTTTATTTCTTATGGAAAAACTATTAGAAATACGGAGGATTATCATATGAAACGATCAGAAATGTATGAGGAATATTTAAAACAAAGTGAGCTGTCGGAACATACCAGACAGGTATATCTGAGGGAGGCAGAAAAATTTATCCGGTATTTAAATGGAAAGGAAGTTACAAAAGAAAGGACACTGCTATATAAACAGAAATTGCAGGATGAGAATCTGGCACCTGCAACGATAAATCTTTACGTGATTGCGGTAAACAGGTATTTAAGATATTTAGAGTGTGAACAGGCATCCATAAAGACGTTGAAAGTGCAAAAAAAGAACAGCGTGGAAAATGTCATTAACCGGAAAGAATATCAGGAATTGTTAGATTATGCCAAAAGCAGTGGCAGAAAAAATATTACTATATCAAAAACGGGCGGCATAAAATTTTGTGCCGCCCGTTTTATGTAAAATATGACTAATAACGTACAGTATCATGTGCTATAGTTTTCACAAAAATAAACGTTGAACGCTTATTTTGCTGACTTTTTGGGAAAAATAATGATATAGTTAAATAGTGGTATGATATAAAAAATATCAGGTATGAAATACCAGGTAAATATAAGATAGAAAAAATACCTGTAGATGATCATTTAAATTTGAAACCAGGGAAAGGAGAATCAAAAGAATGTTTGAAATCGGAGAATATGTTGTGTGTGGCGCAAAAGGTGTCTGTCAGATCAAAGATATTACCCATATCGATATTTCGGGAGCGGACCAGGAACGTTTGTATTATGTTTTAGCACCGGTCGGGGATTCGAATGGGACTGTCTATGTACCTACGGACAGCGAGAAAATTGTAATGCGTAGGACGATTTCAAAGGAAGAGGCAGAAAAGCTGATTGAGGAAATGCCCCGGATAGAACTTTTGTGGGTGCCTGATGATAAACAACGCGAGGCAAAATATAAAGAAGCACTCCGGACATGTGATTATCATGCATGGGTCAGCATTGTAAAGACATTGTATAAGCGTAAAAAAGAGCGGATCGCGCAGGGCAAAAAAGTGACTGCGGTAGATGAACGTTATATGAAAGTGGCAGAGAATGAACTGTATGGAGAGCTTTCTCTGACGCTCGGTGTACCGCGGGAGAAAATGGAAGATTATATTAAAGAACGGCTTTCATGAAAGAAAACTGCCCATCAAATGCTGGTTTGTTGGACTATGGGTTCCCCGGTGAATGGTGGTTCCGGGGTTTTCGATTGGCAAATTGCATCAAGCCGGGACTG
>NZ_QSCK01000061.1:0-6372 GCF_003463035.1 Roseburia sp. OF03-24
AGCATTGGATAAAGCTGATGTTTGCGGGGGCTTCCGGTACTGGTGTGAAAATGATTAACAAAAGAAACAGGAACAATTTCATCAAGGTTAATGGGCTTCATCAAGAAGCGAAAGGAACTGATATTTGTCGTTGCCGAATTTATTTTGACAATTTTCAAAAACTTCTGCTAAAGTGAGCTGCTTATGTGCTATCATATAGGTATATCTCCTTTAAGGTGGATTGGTATTTAGTTTCTAGTCAACTCTATTTTACCATAAACCTTGAGGAGATATTTTATTTTAACGACAAAAAATACCGTATTTATGCGGTGTTTGGCGTTTCGCAAACGCCTAAAAGTGTCTAGGATAATGAAAGACTAACTATTAAAAGTCAAGTATAAAAATCAAATTTTTTGAATGAATTGCAGAAATGCATTTCAGATATATTTGCACATTGAAAACTGCATGACAAGCGGAGTGTCGTTGTCGGCACTCCAAAAAGGAGATATTTACAGAAAAATTAAGAGGCATTTCTATACGACTTCCCTGTTTTTTTCCATTGCATAAATGGTTCTCACCAGTTTCTTTGTGGCGTGGGATAAAGCAACATTGTAATGTTTGCCTTCGGCTCGTTTCTTTTTAAAATAAGCCCCAAAGGATTCATCCCAGTGACAGACGTATTTGGTTGCATTATAAAAAGGGCATACCTCAGATACCGGGATCCACGCTTTTCCATGTGGGAATAGCAGTTATCCAACTGTCCGGACTGGTAAGTAGAGGGTGACATTCCGGCATAAGCAAGTATTTTGTCCGGTGAATCAAAACGACTGAAATCACCGATTTCAGCAATGATCATTGCACCCATGCGATAGCTGATGCCCGGTATGGTAAGGATTGGAGAGTTAATCTCATCCATAATGGATTTGATTTCATTTTCGATTTCCTCGATCTCTGTATCTAATTCACGAATGAGTTTGATGGTATGTTTTAATTCCAGAGCTTTTGCTGGCATATTTGAGCCGATGGAATTTCTTGCAGATTCATACTTTGATGAAGTAAATGAAGAACCTGTTATATATCATTGGAAGTACAAACTTGAAGAAATTGATCCAAATGAAGAAGTGGTGGTTGATACGTTGCCAGTCAAAAAGTCGAGTTAATTACTGACAGCTATAGTAGTTTATTGTAAATGAAATGTCTAATCTCCTAGCTATGCTGAGGAGATTAGAGTAGTTGGAAACGGTGAGGATATCAATAAAAATTTTCCTATGCTACAATGAAATTGGTGTCTCAAGCCAAATTTCATTGTAGCATAGGAGGTTCAAATGGACAACAGAAGTTCATCACACTCGATGGAAATGCCAGTATCATATAGTTTTTATTCCAAAGTATTGTATGGGAAATTGAGGGAAGATGTAAGGGAGATTCTTAGTACATTGTGTAAATATAAAGATGTGGATATTATTACAAATGCAGTATTTGTGGATTATGTGCATCTAATTGTAGTGCTTCCGCCAAAACTCAGTATATCTAATTTTAAGGGATACTTGAAGGGTAAAAGTACGTTAATGATTTATGACAAGTGCAGGTAAAAACAGAGTAAGTGGGGTATGGCGTTTGGGGCAAGGTGATATTTATGTAGAAACAATTGGTAATATCACCGACGAAGCAGTACAAAAATATATTAAAGAGCAAGCAGAGGAATCAAGAAAAGAAGATTCAAGAAGTACCGCTTTATAAGCGGATCAGTAATAATGCTTGTGGCACTGCTCTTTGTGGAGAGCAGTAACATTAGCCCTTTAGAGGGCTAAAAGCAAAACATCAGTTGAACTGGTGGTTGCTGACTTAGAAGGAAAGGAATTTAAATGATGAAAAGGGTAATTTGGCGGGCTAATCAGGTAATTAGCATAGAAACCAGACGTAGAGATGAAAATAGAAAAGAAAATGTTTATGTGTTGGCACAAATGATAAATAGAGCTCAGCTATTAGTATTTAATTTATTTAATACAGATAATAATTGGGAAAATATTGATTTAAATAAAGCGCCTATTTTATTCTGTACCTACGTTACAAAACAATTTATCTCATGCAGCAATATTTATAAGCAAAAAGTGGAGCCGCTTAAGGAGTATAAGCCGCCTGTATATCAGATCCATATGTTGGGTATACGCGCTAGAAAGATAACTCTATGGGAAGGTACGGCAGATGAACGGGAGATAATGTTTCTCGGAGATGGTGGAGGAGCGTTAATAGAAGGAGATATAGGAAATTGTATTTATATCATGCCTGAAATTCCGTTTACAGATAATGAGACAATAGATAAATATGAATTAACTAATGTTCGAATTTATGCAGAATTTAATGAACGATTATATCTTTGTTATAAATTTGGTAAAAATGTGGATCCTATGAAAGATTTAGTTTTTAATAGACCGATTCCTATAGAGTATAAAGAATATATTGATATTATTTCATCATAGGAAACTAAGGAGAAAAAAGAAATACATGCGTTTGACTGGAAACAGATGGGGCAGATTTTCTTACTGGTGTGGCAATACACTTTGTATTTAAAGGCATAGATGAACTAAGGACTGGTAAAAAAACGGCATATCGTGGCCAGTATTCATTTGATATGAACGGAAATGAGGTTTCTTGCATATATGATTTTTATGACATTGAAAATTTGGCAGCTATAGAGGATGCAAGATTTTATAATGAACCTACATTTTATAAGGTAGAAGTTGGTGGTAATCAAAGTGTATATGTTTCGACAGGGAATATAAGGCAAAGTCAATTTGCGGAAATTGTAAATCAATCTTCTGGAGATATTTCAATAGTTTCTGGTATGCATGGAGGACCAGATGGAACATTACTGAGCGAGTATAATGGTGTTTCAGGAAAACAATTATTGAACGAAGATTTAAAAGTATGGGGGGATTCACTAAATAGTGTCTGCTGATTAAACCGCTTCCAGCTCAAAATCAGCAGATTGATGTGTTAATAGTTCCAGCAGCCATAAAAATGTAAACAGTATCCGTGACTGTATCTTGAACAGATTCGTCACAAATACGGATAACGCGATTGAAGTTAGGGTTGTGTCATAAAGTTTGGTTCTGATCAAGCCCATTCCATAGCAGCGCTTGCTTAAGCTGAAGGCTTTTTCCACCTCTATTCGATCCGTGTTATCCTGATATTCATGTTTTTTCTCTTTTGCTGGCTGTTTTTCAAGACTTGGTCTCCCAAGCTTTGAAGGGGGATTGAGAAAAGCAGGATATCCAGCTAGTCAAGCAAGAAAGCTTCGGAAAGAAGCTGAAAAATTCTATAAAAGACAGACTAAATTAAAGTGTCTAGGATAATGAAAGGAGAATAAATGCAATGTCAAACTTAGTAAGATTTGAAAAGGTAGATAATGAATTGAATATTTTGCGTATTGGAGGAAAAAGTTTTTTACCTCCTGATGTAGAGTGGCCTACTAATCCTAATGGAGAAAAAATGGTTTTTATTTTTAATATACCTACAAATTTTTTAAATTCAACTCTTCAATTTAATTATCCGAAGGATCAGGTTATTTCTGTATTTACTACTTATAATAGAGAAGATTATTTTTTGGACTCGATCGTTTATAACGGTGATATAGAAGAACTTCAGAATATAAAAAACGGATATACAAAAGTAATTTTACATTCTGTTGCTTCTCCAAGAAATGATGCGGATTTTTTGATTTCAGCAAGAGAAATAGTAATTGATAAAGAAATGAATGAATTTGATGATTATAATGGCTCTCTTTTTGGTGCAAATCCTGTATTTTTACAAGAAGAAAAGTTAGAACTTGCCTCCTATCAATTTTGCATGCAGATATATGGAGGAGATTTTCCAAAAGAATTTCAAGATATCTTCTATTTAGATGATGCAATAGGTTATCTATTTTTAAGTAAAGAGGAAAAAGCAAATGATGTTGGAGTATTTTTTGTACAATGCACCTGAAATGGTAGTGGGGTGCGATTTATAAAGAAATGGAATCCATGTGGGATGGAACAATGTTCATAGTGAGTACAATCAATATATTAGTCAAGAATTGGGTAAAATTAGCAGGATTGCTAAAGAAAACAATTGGGGAAAGAGGAAAATTCAAAAAGAAATTAGAATGTTACAAAGCGAAGTAAAAAAAGATTAAAAAAAAGGAGACCAGCTATGAAAAGTCAACCATAAATTAGCAAAAAATTTCTTTTTCATATCGGTGGTAAAAAAGGGTAACTTTAATAGAGCTCCCTTAGGGTGCTTTTTCAAAATCTATCGATATTGGTATACAGACCTCTTATTCGAGGTTGAATTCTACTTCGCCAGTGAGCATCTTCCAGATGACTCTGACAAGCTTGCCGGCACAGTGCCCAAGTGCATTGTAGTGAGACCGGCCTTCAGCCCTCTTGGCATCATAATAAGCCTTGAAGGTTGCGTTGTTTCTGACAACGTTCCAAGCTGCATTTACAAGGGCATATCGTAAAACACGAGAGCCACGTTTGGACATCCTTGTTGTCTTAGCCTGAAAGTTACCAGACTGATAAACAGAAGGATCCAAACCGGCAAAAGCAAGCAGCTTGTTAGGATTGGAGAAACGGTGAATATCACCTATTTCACCAAGAATCATTCCACCATTGATATAACCGATACCAGGAATGGTCATGATGACAGAATCGTTGAATTTCATGATATCCGTCATCTCAGCTTCAATCCTTTCTAATTGGCTATCCAGTAACTCGATTTGTTGAATGGTTTGAGTTATCTGAATAGATATAGCGCTGTCGTTAGCACCGACAGACTTCTGTGCGAGAACTTAATTCTTTGGCCTGTTCTTTGGTAAAGTGTCCGTGTGAGTTCACTTTGAGCAGATTTGCCAGATGAGTCATATGCATGGAAGCAATCTCTTTTGGAGAAGGTGCTTCTTTTAATAAAGCATAGACAGCGTGTTGATGCAGACCGGATTTGAAAAAGTATTGAATCTCCGGAAAGACCTGATCAACATAGGTTGTCAGTTGAATTTTCAATCGGGTACGTTGCTTTATGGTTTTCTGACGGAAACGTCCCAATGCCTTAAGATCCATCATATCGAGATCGAAGAAGCTGACGAATCTGAGGTTGTCCTGCATCATAAGAGTTTTAGTAATCACGTAAGTGTCGACCTTATCTGTCTTAGTTTTGCGAACGTTATTTTTTCGCATTTGACAGGTTTTGATGGGGTTCAACACACACACTTGGTAAAGCTCAGTAACAAGGTATCGAACAAGGTTGTCACCGTAGTGTGCCGTTGACTCAAGACCGATGATGAGGCTGTTCTTATCGAATGATTCGAGTTTAGAGACCAGCAGTTGGAAGCCATCAGCGTCATTTGTGAATTTGAACGGCTCAATGATTATTTCACCGTCGGAAGAAATCGCAGCGGCGAAATGATTAAGTTTGGCAATATCAATGCCTACGTAAATTTTCATGAGGTTGTACCTCCCTTTCCTAAAGTCTGATACCATGATGTCCACCAACGATTATCATCGTAGACTTGATAGAAATAAGTACTCTGAGTGAAAAACACTCCGGCAACATCCAGCTAATAAACAATTCAGATAAAGGTAGTGGCAATACACTCCAGTTGAGTAGTCAAGCTACAGAAAACAAATCAAAAGTCCATAGTATCTGAATTGTATTGAACCACGATATTAAAAGAAAGGAAATATGTGATAATTAACTTCCTAATTATCATACAAGTGATAAAATGTCATTAAAATTATATCAAATAAATACAACTCTAAATCATCCTGATTGTATGGCAGGATTAAAAAAAATGATGGATGATGAAATTTTTTCATTTTTTATATTGGACATAGGAAATGAAGAAAAAATAAAAAGAAGAAGATTGGAGTTTGTTGCGGGCACTGGTTATACACTGGAAAATATTGAGAAAACAGATTATATTTTTTGTCCATCTGCATTGTTGTTTTCTAAGCGATTTGTTGAAAAAATTGGAAATTTATTGAGAGAAGAAATGAAGTTTTTTTCTTGTAGATTAGTTTGTCAAGACGTTAGTTTAGAATGGTATGCCGCTAAAATCATACTACGTATACCTATAATAGATAAAGAAGCATCAACATATCGTACATTAAGTGATGGTGAGAGAGTGTTAAAATTTATAAAGTTTAGAAGAGATATTGAAGAGGAATTTTTTATTGCGAAAGATAAAGAAAGTACTACAGATTTTGTTGTAAGTGAATTGTTCGTAGATATATGCAAGAGAAATGGTTTGTTAATTGATTTTAAAGAAGTATAGGTAAGAAAATAAATTACCAGTTAAAGGGGGAGAATTCTGTAAAGGAGTTAAGTTGCCCTCTTGGTTATGAACAGGTGGAA
>NZ_QSCK01000062.1:0-5540 GCF_003463035.1 Roseburia sp. OF03-24
GATTTCTTCCGGACGGCAAGAGAAATGGGGGCGGTGTTTAAACGGATTGATATTGCGATCAACGACCGTGCCGGGATTTTAAATATCCCGGAACTTGCAGAAAAATGCCGTCGGGATGAATGCATCACGATTTTTCACAGTTTTAAGGATTACCAGTCCGGGGAGCTGATAAGGAACCGGGAAGAAGATGCGGCAAACATGGGAAATACATTGTACCTGGGATCTTTAAAAAGTGAAATTTACTTCTGTATTTATGAAAAGGACTATGAACAGTATGTAAAAAACGGCACGCCGCTGGATGAGGCGGAAACGAAAAACCGTTTTGAAATACGGTTAAAAGATGAGCGTGCGGAGGTGGCGGTGGATGATCTTTTGGAGATGGAAGATGTAGCCTGTACTGCCTATTCTATCATCAATCATTATGTAAGGTTTGTAGATGCAGATCCGGAGCAGGAGCGCAGAAACTGGCCGCTAAATGAGCGCTGGGTGTGGTTTTTAAACGGACAATACCGGAGCGTTAAGCTGACGACAAAACCGGAAGAGTACACACTTGACCGGACACTCCTCTGGCTTACAAGACAGGTCGCACCGTCCCTTAAAATGGTACAGAAGCTGGATGATCTCAGAGGCACGCGCCTGGCGAAGGATATGATCGAGGAAGCCAATCTGTCCCCGCATCATAAAAAAATCTTAAAACAACAGCAGGCGGCACTGGACGATGTTGTCACAGCAAGGCAGAAAGGAAGAAAATGGATTGATGATCTTAAGCAGGAATACATGGAATCCTGAAATTGCGGCGTCGCAATTTTTAAAGCGCAAAGCTGGATGTGTTATGGAACATGCGCCATAAAGAAGAAATAAAAAGAAAAAAGAAAAAATGTAACAGTAAACAGACGGCAGAAGCTGTCTTTTTTTATGCGCAAAATGCGCGGAAAGGAAAGAGAAAGATGAATTTTGGACAGGGAATTTATACGTGGCTCATGACGAATATACAGCCTCTGGTTTTAGGAGGGATTATTATCGTTGGTCTTGTGCTTTTATTTAAACACAAGATTGCGGAGCTGATTGTTTTTGCAATTATCGCGGTCATAGCGGTTGGTTTTGTCTTTAATCCCTCTGGGACAAAAGACACGATGTTAAAGATCTATAATGGCACGATCATCGAGGGCGGTGCTCCAGATGATGGAGGGGAATGATCCCTGATAAAAAAATAAGGTGCGGGGCGGGATGCCCTGTGCCTTGGATAAATGAAAAGGATGAAGAAAACCGCCGGACAGGCAGAAAGGAAAGAAAGGGAAGAAATGAAACAGGTAAAGTCATATACAAGCATCTGGAATGTTGAAAAAGTGATACATGCGGTCGGGGATGTTAATCTGCCGTTTCCGGCGACGATAACACAGATCGGGTATTTTACCGGAACGGCAGTTGTATGTCTTATGATTCACAACCTGCCGCCATTTGTGTATATAAAAAGTTTCGTTGTATGGGCTGCGATATGCGTAGGAAATGCGTATCTGATGTCAAAAAAGAGCTTTGATGGCAAAAATCCGTACCGATTTTTATGCGCGGCGTTTAATTATCTGATACGCCCAAAAGAGACTTATGCAGGAAAACGTGTGGTGTATCGTAAAAAGACGGTAAATGAATATATTACCGCAGTGAGGAGGGATATATATGTTCCCGATTAAGTACATCGAAAACAATATGATCTTAAACCAGCAGGGAGAATGGTGGGCGTATTATGAACTGATCCCGTACAACTATGCTTTTTTATCTCCGGATGAAAAGATGGCAGTACATGAACGGTTCCGTCAGATCATGACGGTAAACAGGGAAGGCAAGATGCATGCGCTCTGCATTGCATCTGAAACATCCGTAAGGGACAGGCAGGAACGCTGCAAGAGACACTTAAAGGGGGATCTTAAAGAAACAGCAGAAAAAGTGATCGACATCCAGACAGAAGGGCTGATCACTTCTATGGGTGGAATAGAAAATGAAGTTACCTACCGTTTCTTTTTAGGTTTTAAGCTGATCAAGGGAGAAGAGGAAGTTAGTGTAAAGAAGGTCAAGGAAGATATTTTAGCCGTATTTACAGACTTTATAAACAGTGTCAACCATAACCTGATGGGTGATTTTGTCAGCATAAACAGTGCAGAGATCGAGCGGTATGCAAAACTGGAAGACTTTTTAAGACAGCGTGTAAAAGGGAAGTTTTCCTTAAAACGCCTGGAAAAGAAAGACATTGGCTACATTGTAGAGCATATCTATGGACAACAGAAAACGCCGTATTATAAATATGAGTATTCATTTCCAAAAGAAAAGCTGGAGAAAAAAACGTTAGTCCGCAAGTACGACATTCTCCGCCTGACGCGCTGTGTGCTGCAGGAGCATCAGAAACATATCCGGATGATAAGGGAAGAGGGGGAAAGCTATGTTGCATACCTGACAATCAATGCTTTAATCGGGGAACTGGAGTTTCCATCGTCGGAGATCTTTTATTATGAGCAGGAGCGTTTCCGTTTTCCGGTAGACGTCAGTATGAACGTTGAAATCATGCCGAACAGAAGCGCATTGACGACGGTCAGAAATAAGAAAAAGGAATTAAATGACTTAGATGAGCATGCGTATGAGGCTGGTGCCGATACGGATAATTCCGTGGTAGAGGCACTGGTGGATGTGGACGAGCTGGAAAAGGACTTAGGCAGAACAAAAGAATCCATGTACAAATTAAGCTACGTTGTCCGGATTGCTGCAGAAAGCGAAGAGGAGCTGGAACGTCGTATCGCGGAGGTCAGGGATTATTACGAGAATGATTTTAACATTAAACTGGTACGCCCGTTTGGCGATATGATCGGATTCCACGAAGAATTTATTCCGTCTGGATCAAGATATGAAAATGATTATATCCAGTATGTGAAAGCAGATTTCCTGGCGGGACTTGGATTCGGTGCAGCGCGCATCCTGGGTGATCCGGATGGAAGTTACATCGGGTATGACACGGAGACTGGAAATAATATCTACATAGACCCGTCTCTTGCCTGTCAGAACGTAGCCGGCAGTGTTACAAATGCCCTTGCTGTGGCATTTACCGGAACGCTTGGCGGTGGTAAATCAATGTTTGCAAATAACATCATTTACCAGGAAGTTTTACACGGTGCAAGGGCGCTGATCCTTGATCCGAAGTCGGAACGCGGGAAATGGAAAGAAATGCTTCCGGAACTTTCGGATGAAATTAACATTATCAACCTGACCAGTGATGAGGTCAATAAAGGAATGCTTGATCCGTATGTGATCATGCAGAATAAGAAAGATGCAGACAGCCTGGCGATGGATATCCTGACATTTTTGACTGGTGTCAGTATTAAAGATGGAAAACGTTTCCCGCTTTTACGTGATGCGGTAAAGGCAGTTACAAAAAGATCGGATAGCGGACTTTTATATGTGATCGATGAATTAAATGAGATGGAGGATGAAGAAGCGCATCTGCTTGCAAGCCACATAGCAGCGTTTACCGATTATGATTTTGCGGGATTGCTGTTTTCAGATGGAAAAGTGACGCGTAAGATCAGTGCAGATAAGGCTTTAAACATTTTGCAGGTGCAGGATCTGATGCTGCCGGATTCTGAAAAAAATGTGGAGGAATATACCAGTATCGAATATTTAAGTATTGCGGTTATGATCGCGATCGGAACTTTTGCATTGGATTTTATTTATTCAGACAGGAAAATTTATAAAATCGTTGCTTTAGATGAGGCATGGAGTCTCCTGCAGGTAGCACAGGGAGCAGCTTTATCGAATAAACTTGTACGTGCCGGACGTTCCATGCAGTCCGGTGTATTTTTTATCACGCAGAGTTCTTCCGATCTTCTGGACGAAAAAATCAAAAACAATATCGGTTTGAAGTTCGCTTTTCATTCCACAGATAAGACGGAGATCCGGAATACATTAAGATTCTTTGGGCTGGATCCGGATGATGAAGAAAACCAGAATGCGATCATGGCATTAGAAACTGGGGAATGTCTGATGCAGGACATTTACGGTCGTGTTGGAAAAGTACATACACAGATATTACTGCAGCATGTATTTGACGCATTTGATACCAGACCTCCAAGAAGGGAGGAAGTTTCATGAGAAAGAAATGGGGAATGAAAACAAAAAGACTGCAAAAGCTGCACAAACGGATCCTGTCAGCATTTCTTGTATGCATGCTTCTGACAGGATTATTTTTATCGGCTGCCAATATGGAGGTAGCTGCGGCTTCCGGACTGGTAGATGAAACGATCGATGCTGGAAATCTGTATAGTCAGTACCGGTGGGATAATTATCAGATCGATTTCTATGTGGACACTTCCTGGGACTGGCTTCCCTGGAATTGGATGGACAGGATAGATAATAAGATTTCATCCGTTTTTTATGGAATCAGTGACGGAATCTGGCTGATCAGTGTATTGCTGAGCAGCGGAACGGGATATATTGTGCAGCAGACGTATTCGCTTGATTTTATCGGTGATATGGCAGACGACATCGGAAAGAACATTCAGATCCTGGCGGGCATGAATACCGGATCGAAGAAATTCAATGCGGATGGTTTTTATACCTGGCTGTTACTGTTTATCGTATTGATCGTGGGCGGCTACATGGCATATGCCGGGCTGATCAAAAGAAAAACCACAGAGTCAGTCAGCGCAGCGGTAAATATGCTTGTGATCTTTCTTTTAACTGCCGCGTTTATTGCTTATGCGCCGCAGTACATTAAAAATATCAATGATTTTTCCGCGGATTTAAGCAATGGTGTCCTGGAGCTTGGGGCAAAACTTGTCATGCCGGGAAATGATGAGATGGGAGTAAAAGCAACAGACAAGATCCGGAATAACCTGTTTGCAATTCAGGTCTATAAACCATGGCTGCTTTTGCAGTTTGGTACGACGGATGAAACTGCAATCGAATCAGAGCGTATTGCAGCGGGAGTTGATGGAGATCGTATTAAATCAATTTTATCTGTCAGTCCTGTAACGAATTTCGGAGAAGACCGTCAGACTGCAGTAAAGACAGATATTGAAACTTATAAAAATGTAAATATGACTGTGACGAGTGTAATAGGCAGATTTGGGACGGTCCTTTTGGTATTTTTCCTGAATCTGATCATCAGTATTTTTGTGGTCATAATGTGTGGGCTGGTTATATTTACCCAGCTTTTGTTTATCATATTTGCGTTGTATCTGCCGCTGAATTTTATTTTATCCATGCTGCCGACTTATAACGGATTGTTGAAAAAGGCGGTGTTAAAACTGTTCAATACGATTTTAATGCGCGCAGGATTAACACTTCTCATTACGATTGCGTTTTCTCTATCTGCAATGATCTATTCCATGTCGGGCGATTATCCGTTTTTAATGGTTGCATTTTTACAGATCGTTGTTTTTGTTGGAACGTATTTAAAGATGGATGAAATTTTATCTATGGTTGCGTTAGGAGATGGCGGCAGCAATAAGCGTGGTCGTTTCTTAAAGAGCATGGGAAGATATATGGTTATGAGAAAA
>NZ_QSCK01000063.1:0-5291 GCF_003463035.1 Roseburia sp. OF03-24
TTTTGGCTTTGTCTGATGACGATTTCTTTGTCTTTTGCGCGATAATCATTTCCTCCCTTTTTGTTCGGGAGAAGCGTCTGATATTTTCGAATCCTCCCTGCTTTTACTTTTGTTTGCTGGTAATTTAAAAGCATTGAAAATTCTGATATCCGACGTTGTAGCTCGCGTATTGATATGCAGCCATTAACGTGGTTTTGACTTGTTTTAAAAACGGCTTATACTATGATATAATTTCTCACAGTCTGCCTTGTAGATTTTGCTAGAATGTAATGCTTTGGATGAATGATAACATAAGTTTATACATATGTCATTATAATTTTATATTTCCTGTTATCTTTATGAATTTTCACTAGTTCCTTTTTCTACTCTTTCCTCTTCTCCCGCAGCTCTAACACCAGCTCATACACCTCCGGTCTGTGCTCTTTTAAATGCTCATCCAGAAGATGCCTGCGCTCCTTAAAACGCTCTGCCAGCTCCGGATGCTCCTTTGCGATACGGTCATGCACTTCTTTCCGGTGTGCCTCCAGTTTGCCCGCTAACGTCATCTCGTCCTTGCCGGAGATATTGACGATTTCCTTTAAGTGCTCCTCTAAATGTTCCAGCCACTCATCCTCATCGAGTGCCTCCATGTGCGCCCAACGGCCATGGAATAAATTTTCAACGTCCCCTGTCTGTTTTAATTGCTCAATCTGCAGGACAATCTGTTTTTCGATCTCTTCTTCTGTTTCCGAGCCAAACGCCCAGACAAACTCCTGCACACGGTTATCCGCGCGTTTTCTTGATGCGCTGCGTTCCTCGTTATCCACACCACCCTCAAGCGGATACGGTCTGTTGATCCCCATATCTTTTAAAGCAATATGTATGGTTCTCCGCACACAGCCTTCCTCAATCAGATATCCGAGGCCTAACTTCCTGAGCTGCTCATTCACATCTGCAATATGCTCCGTCATGTAAAAGCGGATTCCCTTTTCCTTCAAAGATCTGTATAAAATCTCCAGACGGTCTGCCGCTGTGATATCCAGGCCTCCAATTCCTCCGGCATCCAAAATGACTGCTTTCGTGTCATCTTTGATATGCTCCTCGATATCCTTCTGCAGCACCCCGATATTTGCAAAAAACAGATTGCTGCTGAAACGATAGATCACAACTCCCTCCACCGCATGGATCTGGCTGCCTTCCCGCAAATCCCTGAAATGCTGATGGCCGGGCTGGATTCCCAAGAAACATCTTGCCGGTTTTGAAGTACGGATGATCATTTCTGTAAAAGAAAGGATAATTCCGATCAAAACGCCGTTAATCGTGCCAAGCATCAATACACCAAGAAAAGCTCCTATAAAAATGAAACACTCCGTCCGGCTGACTTTCCACAGCCTGACCGCAAGTTCAAACTCTGTTGCACCAAGCAGTGCTGAGATCACGATCGCCGTAAGTACCGGAATCGGCAGATATCCGATAAAACCGGTTCCACATAAAAGAAGAATGATCATCGACACCCCTGCCACGATACCGGTAAGCTGTGTTTTTGCCTGATACTGTTCCCCCATTGCACTACGTGATACCGATCCATTGATCGGACAGCAGCCGGTAAACGCTGCAACAAAATTTCCTATGGAAAATGCAAAAAGTTCCTGATTATCGTCAATCTTATAACCGTTTTTCTGAGCAAAACTGTTCTCTGCGAGCAAAGTCTCAGCCATTATGACAACAGCAACCGACAGGCTTGTGATGATCGCATCCTTCGGTGCAATCACTGAAAAATCCGGTATGCTCCATTCCGGCATGCCGGGTTCTACTGCTGCAAGCGTCTGTACACCCCATTCCCTGACCGGCAGGAGCCGTGTCATAAGTGCCCCTGCTGCCATCAGTGCAACTGCCATCGGAAACTTTGGGATCAGCTTTTTCGAAACCAGAAGAATCACAAGTGCAAAAAGTCCGATCACAAGCGACGGCAGATTGATCTGACCTGCCGTCCCTGCAATATGCTCTGCCAGTTCAAAAAGTTCTCCGACTCCTGCCGTTCCACCCATCAGCTTTGGCACCTGCATCAGTATGATCGTGGTACAGATTCCGGTGATAAATCCTCCCATGACCGGTGCAGAAATAAAATTGACCAGTTTTCCTGCCTTCATAAAATAAAATGCCAGAAGCCACAGTGCCACAAAAAAAGTCAGTACAGGCACTGCTGCCATGGCCTCTTTCGTTCCGCCTTCAATGCCAAGTCCCACAATAGCTGAACCGATCAATGCTGCCGGAGCCGCATCCACACCAAAAATAAACTGTGGTGACGTGGAAAAAAATCCAAATAAAATGATCGGGAACACCGAGCCGTATAATCCATAAACTGCCGGAAGTCCTGCAATCTGTGCATACCCCATGGAAATCGGGATAGAAACTGCCATGATGATGATTCCAGCAAGAATGTCCTTTGGAAGATTTTTCTTATTATAATGTTTTAATGTCTGGAATGGCTGCACTCTCATGTTTCAATCACACTTCTCTCTTTTTATTCAAACCTGACATGCTCTATATTTTTTCTTCCCTACTGTATCACAAATTTTTTAAAATCAAAAGATATTCCCTTGTAAAATCTTCCTATGAATGATACGATATTTTTATGCGCTTTTTCTTACTAATGTGATGAATCGCGAAGGAATTTTTAATGCAGCTGTTTTTATAAAACAGTGCAGAAACGGAGGATTAGATTTCTATGAGTGAATACAGAATGGGGACAAAATGTGTGCAGGCAGGTTACACACCTGGCAATGGAGAACCGAGACAGGTGCCGATCATCCAGTCTACCACTTTTAAATACAGTACCAGCGAGGATATGGGAAAACTTTTTGATTTAGAGGCAGATGGTTATTTTTACAGCCGGCTGCAGAATCCTACTAACGATATTGTCGCTGCAAAAATTGCAGCTATGGAAGGCGGTTCTGCTGCAATGCTGACCTCTTCCGGACAGGCAGCAAACTTTCTTGCCATGTTTAACATATGTGAATGTGGCGATCATATCGTTGCTTCCTCCTCTATCTATGGTGGAACTTTCAACCTGCTCGCTGTCACGATGGCAAAAATGGGAATCACGACCACATTTGTTTCTCCTGATGCTACTGAGGAAGAATTAAATGCAGCATTTAAGCCAAATACAAAGCTTATGTTTGGTGAGACGATTGCTAACCCTGCACTCACCGTTTTAGATATCGAACTATTTGCAAAAGTTGCCCATGCCAACGGCGTTCCGCTTGTGATCGATAACACGTTCCCGACTCCAGTCAACTGCCGCCCGTTTGAATGGGGTGCTGACATCGTAACCCACTCCACGACCAAATACATGGATGGTCACGGAGCTGCCTTAGGCGGAGCGATCGTGGACAGTGGTAAATTTGACTGGATGGCTCACGCTGATAAATATCCGGGACTGTGTACTCCGGATGAAAGTTATCATGGAATCACCTACGCAGAAAAATTCGGTAAAGAAGGTGCCTTCATTACAAAATGTACTGCACAGCTGATGCGTGACTTTGGCTGCATGCAATCCCCACAGAATGCCTTTATTTTAAATCTCGGCTTGGAGTCCCTGCATGTCCGTATGCCAAAACATGTAGAAAACGGTCAGGCCGTTGCTGAATTTTTAGAGCAGCACCCCAAAATTGCCTATGTCAACTATCCAGGACTGCCTTCCAGCAAATATTATGAGCGTGCAAAAAAATATCTGCCAAATGGTGGCTGTGGTGTTGTCTCTTTCGGTTTAAAAGGTGGACGTGGTGCTGCCTCCACATTTATGCAGAATTTAAAACTCGGTGCGATTGAAACACATGTTGCTGACGCAAGAACCTGCTGCTTAAATCCTGCAACATCCACACACCGCCAGATGACCGACGAACAGTTAAAAGAAGCCGGCGTTCCGGCTGAACTTGTCCGTATCAGCCTCGGTCTTGAGGATAAGGAAGACTTAATTGCAGATATTTCCAATGCACTTGATTCGATCAGGGAATAAAATAAAAAACATATACAAAAAATGGATGTTTCCTCATTTAATCTATTGGAAACATCCATTTTTATAAATATAACGGATAAATATTAATATTTATCCTGATCTCTGCTCATACCGGCATCAACTGATTTTTTGCTTCTCCCACATACAACAGCGCGTTGTTATGGTTTGACTTAATTTCTTCCTCTGTCAGCTTTCTTATTATCTTCGCCGGATTTCCAAATGCAAGGCTGCCATCCGGGATTTCCATGTTCTGTGTCACAAGAGCCCCTGCACCAATGATACAGTTATCGCCGATCACTGCACCATTTAATATGATCGCCCCCATTCCGATCAATGTATTATTGCCGACCTCACATCCGTGTACAATCGCACCATGCCCGATCGTCACATCGTTTCCAATGGTAAGCGCATGCCCGTCTCCCACATGAAGGACCGCATTATCCTGTACGTTCGTCCTGCTTCCGATCGTAATCCTGTCAGTATCTCCACGCACCGTTGCATGATACCATATTCCTGAATCTTCTCCGATCGTAACATCTCCTTTTACAATCGCACCTTCTGCTAAATAGTATGCCATGCTGCTCTCCCTTCCGACCGTTTTTACTCCCAGTCCTCTACTATCCTTAGATCACTTCTTTCCCCTGACCTGACTGATATAAGCCGAAACAACTGCAGCCACACCATCAATCCCAAGTCTGCACTCATCTAAACACAGATCATAATTATCTGCTAATCCCCAGGTTTCCCCGGAATAATAATTATGATACTGCTTTCTTCGACGGTCTGTGTCATCCACGATCATTTTTGCTTTCGACTCTGATACATGGTGTTTCTCTGCGATTTTTTCAATTCTTGTTTTCTTGTCCCCGCAAAGGAAAATACGAACCGCATCCGCATGTTCTTTGTACGCATAATCCGATGCACGACCGATCACGATGCACGGCTGATCATCAAACAACGCCGTTAATGCCTTTTTCGGTGTCTCACGCACCTTTAAATTCATATCATCCGCAACCATGCTCATCATATCATCAACCTGCCGTTCCCCAAAATAAAACGGATACTTTTCATACACTTTTTTCTCTTTTGCAAGCTCGATCAGTTCCTTTTTGGAATAACACGGAATACCGTATAATTCTGATAACCTTCTTCCTACTTCGTCCCCTTCACATCCGCATTGTCTGGCAATTGTTATAATCATAATGATCCTCCATTCCTGCAAGTCCTTTTATGAAAACCACATTCTTATCCTATATTATTCACGGCACAGCCGTGAAAGTGGCTGAAAACCACA